>NZ_JBLTJC010000005.1:0-89161 GCF_048158785.1 Streptomyces colwelliae
ATCGGGACCGTATAAGCGCGCTCCTTGGCACGCAGCGTGCCCGCGGAGGCGCCACGCGGGTTGGCGAACGGCTGGCCGCCGTGCGCGGTGCGGACCTCGTTGCCGTGCTCGAACTGGGCGGTGGTCAATCTCGTACGGGCCGGGGACTCCGGGACGTACTCGGATCTCACCGCACCGCTGAGCCACACCTGGTCCCTGGGAGTGGAGGAGCAGTTCTATCTCGCCTGGCCGCTCCTCCTGCTCGCACTGCTGCGGCACGCGAGGGCACGGGTCGTGCTGGGCTGGGTCGCGGTGCTGTGCGTGCTGCCGGTGCTCTGGCGGACGGTGCTCTGGGATCCCTCGGCGGCGCACCGTATCTACAACGGCCCCGACACCCGCGCCGACCAACTCCTCGTCGGCGCCCTGCTCGCCCTAGTCCTGGCCCGGCTGCGCGCCGACGACCCCCGCCTGGCGTCGCTGCGCCGCTGGGCGGGACGGCTCTGCTGGCCGGCGCTCGCGGTGCTGGGGCTGATCGCCTGGCAGATCCCGATCACCGAGGTGAGCGGCTGGAACCCCGTCTGGTACACGGTCGGTTTCCTGGCCGCCGCCCTGCTGACGGCCTGCGTGGTGGCCGCGCTGGAACTGTGCCCCCGGTCGTGGCCCACCCGCCTGCTCTCGCTGTCCGCGATGGTCTGGATCGGGCGCAACCTCAGTTACGGGATGTACCTGTGGCACTACCCCGTCATCCGGCTGCTGCACGACCTCGGTGTGCGCGGTGACGCCCTGCTCCAGACCGGCCTCGCGGCCACGTTCGCCGCGGCCCTCGCGTCGTACGCCCTCGTCGAACGGCCCCTGCTACGACGCGGTCGGCCCCGCGTGCGACGGCTGGAGCCGGTTGCCGCCACGGGACCGGGTACACCGGTCCACTGACCTGCGACCGGCTGCCCCCTGCACACGCCGCCGGAGCTACACCGGGTCCGCCGCCGCGGCGCTCGGCGCCTGCGTCCCCGTGCCGCCGAACCGGATCCCCTTCGCCTCCTTGCCGACGGCGCTCAGCACAATCACCAGGATCAGGGCGGGAGTCACGGTCCACGCCATCGCCGCCGGGTATCCGTGCCGCTCGGCGAGGGCCTCCTGGATCGGCAGGTTGAGGGCGGCGATCAGGTTGCCGAGCTGGTAGGTGACGCCGGGGTAGAAGCCCCGGATCGTGTCCGGGCTCATCTCGGTGAGGTGTGCGGGGATCACGCCCCAGGCTCCCTGTACGCACAGTTGCATCAGGAAGGAGGAGAGCATCAGCCAGCCCACGGCGGTGGACAGGACGAAGAAGGGCACCACGACCAGGCCCGCGGCCGCCGCGATCATGATCGTGCGCCGGCGCCCGAGCCGCTCGGAGTACGCCCCGAGGACCATGCCGCCGATGATGGCGCCGATGTTGTAGACGACGGCGATGGCGATCGCGGTGTCCGGGGACAGGCCCAGGCCCTTCTTGACGAAGGTGGGGTAGATGTCCTGGGTGCCGTGCGACATCCAGTTGAAGGCCGTCATCAGCGCGACCAGGTACACGAACCGCCGTAGGACAGCCGGGTTCTTGAACACCTGGTAGGCGGGCGTGCGGTTGAGTTTGACGCTCTTCTCCCACACCTCGCTCTCCTCCACCCGGGTGCGCACCCACAGCGAGACCAGGGCTGGTACGAGGCTGAAGGCGAACAACCCCCGCCAGCCGAAGGCGGGTTCGATGACGAAGAACGCCACCGCGGCGAGCAGATAGCCCAGCGAGTAGCCGCTCTGCAGCAGGCCCGACCAGAAGCCGCGTCGCTCGGCCGGGATCTTCTCCATGGCGAGCGCCGCGCCCAGGCCCCACTCGCCGCCCATGCCGATGCCGTACAGCAGGCGCAGGACGAGCAGCACGGTGTAGTTCGGTGCGAAGGCGCAGGCGAATCCGACGACCGAGTAGAAGGCCACGTCGACCATGAGCGGGGTGCGGCGGCCCTTGCGGTCCGCCCACAGGCCGAAGAGGAGGGCGCCGACCGGTCGCATCACCAGGGTGGCCGTGGTGAGGAAGGCCATGTCCGTGAGGGAGACATGGAAGTCGTCGGCGATCTCGCTGTAGACGAGTACGACGAGGAAGTAGTCGAAGGCGTCCATCGCCCAGCCCAAGTAGGCGGCGACGAAGGCGTTGCGCTGGTCTCCGGTGAGTCCCGCTGCCTGTTCCCGGACGGTCTTCAGCATGCCGGCCCTCCCTTGGTCCGCAGGTCAGGCTAGGTGGGCGCGGTGGGGCGGGCAACGCAAGGACAGGCAAAGCACCCGCCACAATTGGTCAAAGGGCACGCTCGCTTCACAGGCCTCGCGCCAAGTCCTCACAACAGGGTGAACCGCCCCGGGTTCGACGGAGGCTCCGGGCCTGTCCCGGGACGGTTCGTCCTCATGCGCTCACGCGAGGCGAGCACTCCTCGGCATCACACCGACAGGTCAGTCGCCGCGCGCCTCGCACACGAAACCGTGGTCGCCCGGGCCCAGGCCCGACACGGTGACCGTCCCGTCGACCACCCTCACGTCGCGGCTCGACGCCCGCCGCCCGTCCCAGAGCGTCCGCCGGCCGGAGCTCACGCGTTGGTCGCGCGCGTCTCCGGGGAGAGCGATCGAGCCCTCGGTGTGTTTGGGCACGTGGACGGTGAGCCGGAAGACGTGCGCGCCGTTCTCCCACTCGACACCCAACGGGCCGTGCGGGGTGGGCAGTTGGCCCGTCGCCCAGTCGACGTCACCGGGCTGCGGGCGTACCTCCCAGGTGGCGTATCCGGGCGAGGTCGGCCGGGCGCCCAGCAGGTTGTGGGTCAGCGCCGGCAGGACACCGGTGGACCAGCCGTGGGCCATGCTCGTGTAGGCGTCCTCGTACAGCGAACCGTTCGGGCCGATGCCCTCCCAGTGGGTGATGCCGGGGTCGTTCTTGTCCATCCAGCCGTACATCCGGCGGATCTGGTCGAGCGCGGAGTCGGCCTGACCGCTCACGAAGCGCGCCTCGATCTCCGGGTACGAGGTGAAGGCGTACACCCGCTGGGAGGCCTGGTCGAAGAGGGTGTCGTTGTCCATGAAGGCGTTGCCGTACGGCCGTTGCGTCGTCGCGTCGAGATGGGCGAGGGCCGAGGTGGCGCGGGCCGTGTCGGCGATGCCGGTGACGACGGCCAGGGAGTTGCCGTCCTGGGCATGCCGTACCGCGCCCGTGCCGGAGTCCAGGTAGGCGCCCGCATCGGCGTCCCACAGCAGGGAGTTGACGGCCTGGGCAACGTTGTCGGCCCGCGTGCTCCAGCGCTCGGCGTCGGTCTTCTGGCCCAGCAGGCGGGCCAACTGGGCGGCGCCTTGGAGGGCTTGGACGTAGAGCGCGTTGTAGTAGGTGACGCGGCCCGTGCGGCCCAGGAAGGCGTAGTCGCCGTATCCGCCGGTGCCGTTGAGGCCCTTGCTCAGCAGGCCCGCGTCGTCGGTGACGCTCGGGTACCAGGTGTCCAGGACCTTCAACAGGGTCGGGTAGTAGCGCGTCGCGTACGGGCGGTCCCCGGTGTAGAGGACGTAGTCCCAGCTGCAAGTGACCCAGTACAGCGGATAGTCGAAGAGCGGCAGCGTGTAGTTGCCGATGGAGGCGGGCGGGATCCAGCCGTCGGCGCGCTGGTGGTCGGCGAGGTCGGCCAGGACGTTGCGGGCCGCCGCCGCGGCGTCGTCGTGGGTCAGGTAGAGGGTGCGCGCGGAGACGGCGAGGTCGCCGACGTACGGATCGCGGTCCCGTTTGGCGCCGTCCTGGAGGACCAACTTCCCTTCCAGCGTGGAGCTCCACGCGTTACGGGGGTCGACGTCGTCCTGGCGGAAGGTGTCGGTGACCAGTTCGTTGGTGTACGCGGCGCCGTACCAGTAACGATTCAACTCGTCGTCGGAGCACAGGAACCAGCCGCGGTAGGTGCTCGGTGTGCCCACGTACGCGGTGAACTGGAGCGCCACGGAGTCGATTTCGACCGTGCCCCAGGGCTGCGCGGCGGGGCTGTCCGAGGCGAGTGCGTCGAGGCTGATCTTGAGGTAGCGGAACCCGTGCAGTCCGTCCGCGAACACCTTGTCGCCGGCCTGGAAGCCTTTGCGATCGGTCCAGTTGGCGCCCTTGGCGGGTACGGCGAACTGGTCCGTGCCCTGTCCGGCGCCGCCCGCCTGGTCGGCGCGGGTGAAGTCCGAGCGGTCGGTGAGGAACTGGCGGGTCTCGGAGAACGCGACGCGTACGCCCGGGGAGTTGGCGGAGGCGGAGGTGAACCTGATCTGCGGATATCCGACCACGACCTTGCCGAAGTCCACGGTGACGGTCGGGATCGGGATCGGCTCGACGGGCGCGGGCCAGACCTCGTTGATCCGGGTGAAGTTGCCGTGCGAGGTGTCCTGCGCGTGGGTCACCGTGATGCGGACGCGATCGGTGCTGACCTCCGCCGTGAACGGAACGGCCTTCTGCACCGCGTCGTTGCCGGTGACCGTGGCGGCGGTGTGCCAGTCGCCGTCGCTCCACACGTCGACGGTGTAGTCGGTCGGCACGCCGTCGCTGTTGGAGATCACGGTGATGCCTTGCAGGGGCGTGACCTGCGGCGCGGTGATGGTGAGGACGTCGGGGAAGACGCCCAGGGTGTCGTCGTTCCAGAAGGTGTCCGGGTCTCCGTCGATCGCGTTGGTGGCGTCGTAGGTGCGCGGCTGACCGTCGTTGCCGTTGTTGCCCGCGTGGGCCGAGGAGGCCTCCGCCGTGGTGCCGGCGGGCCAGGTCGGCGCCGCCGCGGGCTGCGGACGCCGCAGGACGGATCTGGCTCCGCCGGGCTTGAGCAGCGCGTCGGGGTTCTTCACGTCTCCGGTCGACGTGGTGATCCGCACCGGGCGGACCGTGCGCGAGGACGGTCCCTGGACGTAGCGGTGCCAACCGCCGGAGCGACGCGCCGAGTTGCCGGTGACGGAAGCGGAGGCCTCCTCGGCGGGAAGCGCCTCCGCCGTGGGGAGTCCGGTGGAGAGGGACACCGCGGTGAGTCCGACGGTGCCGGCTGCCGCCAGGGCCACGCGACGGGAAATGCCTTTGTCCGGTGTGCTGTTCGACGCCATGCTGTCCCCTTGAGCGCAGTGGATTGAATCGTTTCACTCGGCAGCTGCGTGGTGACGCTATCTCGAACACCGGATGCCCGTACAGCGTTGGGACAGAAGTAGTTCCCGATGCGCGCCGCCCGAAATGCGGTGCCGTACGACGGGCGGACAGCCGGACGGGACGCGGATCGGACGCTGACAGGATCTTCGTACGTGGACGGCAGGCTCGTCACACACCCTGACGACGCGGCGGCACTTCTGCCGCCGACTGCGGAGGGTGTGCGACAGGCCCGACAGCTCACTGGATCAGGTCGGTGTGCGGATGTTCGGGAGAGGTCGGGCAGACATAGAGCTGCATGTTGTCGGTGCTGCCCACTTCTACCCTGGTCGGCCGCGCAGGGTTCTGGCCGGCCTGATGCCTGTCGGCGTAGGCGGCGGCTCGGTCTTCGTACGGCGCCCAGCCGCGCAGCTCACCACCGTCCCATTCGAAGGAGGCGATGGTCAGCAGCGGGACCATCCGCACGTCGCACACACCGCAGTATTGGGGGATGGGATCGGTGCGGCCCCACGGAGGCCAGCCGCCGACTTTCCAGCCGGGAGCGTCAGCCAGGTTGCCGTTGTAGAACTCCGCCGGACAGTCCGCGTACGAGCTGTCCACACCGACGTCGGCTGCCTGCCATCTGCTCCAGTCCTCCACCGCCCGCCGCATCTCCAGGCTCAGATCGAGGCTGTTGGGATACTCGGCGATCGCTTCCGGTGCCAGCAGACAGGGCTCCGGCACATATCCCGGCCAGTTCACCTCATACGGTTCCGGCGGTGCGACGAGGACGTCGCCGACCTCCGCGGCGGACCGCCAGAACAGTGCGGTCGACGGCTTGTGTTCCGGATCGTGGTCGTAGGGACACCAGAGGACCTGGAGCAGATCGGCCTGTCCGGGCGGCCGCAACAGGGGTATGTCGCGCAGATACAGCTGGGCCACGGGCAGCATGGGAACCGGGCACTCCGCCGGCCACGGAGGGCCTGCGTCGCGTCGCTCCGCGAGCATCGCGGCGTTCCGTTCCCTGGCCGCCTCCTCCTCGGGCGTGACCGCGGGACCATGGGGATCACCGAGCTGCCGGGCCACCATGCGTCTGGTCAGCCGCACTTCCGCCGGCGACTCGCGGAATCCGCTGTCCACGTGCGCGTCTTCGCAGTGCGGCCACGGCTCCTCGGCCGGCCACAGCAACGGCCCCCCGACCGAACTCTCCCCTGTCGAAGGCGACCCGGGACGGGGATGCAGCCGGATCACGGGGCGCGCCAATGGAGCCAGCTCGGGAAAGACCGCGGTCACATCCACGGGCCGCGGCGGAGTGGTACGCACGAGAACCATGCCGTTGATCCTGCCACCAGCCACTGACAACCCCAGGTCGGCCGCCTCAACCGGCACCGGTGGCACCGGTGTTCAGCTGATCAAGTCCAACGCACGCAGCCTCGGCCAACAGCCCCGCACTCAGGGCCTGTGACTCCAAGTACCCGCTACTGCCACTGGAGATGGACCCGGAGACAGCGCGTGGGCAAACTCGCGTGAGACTCGGACCGTACGACTTTCGTCGTTCGTGGATGCGACGAACGGATGCTGTGCGCCCGGGCGTCGGTGCATACCGTTGGAGCGTGAACGCGAAGACGATGGCCCTCGATGTCCGGGGCCGACTGGGCGCGGCCCGCATGTGGTCCCGGCGGCGGATCGCCGGTGAGACGGTGCTCGCCGTCGTCCTGGCCCTGGCCATGGCCCTGAGCCAGACGGGCGAGGGCACACTGCGGATGACCCTCGCGGCGGTGGCCGCCGCGGTGCTCACTCCGCTACGGCGGTTCTTCCCGGCGAGCGTCCTGGTCGTCACCGGCGCGGTCGGCGGTCTGCTGAGCGGTTTCGGCATCGTGCTGATGGTGGTCAGCTGGTCGGCGGGGGCGAGGATCGAGGCGCCGCGGCGGGCACTGGCGCTGTTCACCGCCACCTACGTCCTCTTCGTGGGGCTGTCCGTCCACGACCCGACGCAGCCGCTGTCCGCCGTGCAGACTCTGGTGTTCACCACGCTCGCGTTCCTGGCGACGACGGTCGTGCCCGGCCTGGCCAGCCGCAACCGCGCCCAACGCCGCACGCTGCTGCACGCGTTGCACGAGCACAACGCCCAACTGCTGCGCGAGCGCGAGATCATCGCGTCCCACGCGCGGCTGCGGGAGCGGCAGCGCATAGCGCAGGACATGCACGACAGCCTCGGCCACCAACTGGCGCTGATCGCCGTCCACACGGGCGCACTGGAGGTCGACCGGGACCTGACGGACGGGCAGCGTGAGGTGGTGGGCGTCCTGCGGGACGCGTCCGTGTCCGCGATGCACGAACTGCGCGAGGCGGTCGGCATCCTGCGCGACGGCACACCCGATCAAGTGCGGTACGACGAGGGCGAGTTGGAGCCCCAGTCCCGGGGTGTGGCAGGCATCGACGGGCTGGTGGATGCATCGCGGGGCGCGCGGACGGTCGTAGCGCTGCGGCGTACGGGCCGGGCGCGTCCGCTGGCTCCCGCCGCCGATCACGCGGCGTTCCGGATCGTGCAGGAGGCGCTGACCAACGCCCTGAAGCACGCGCAGGGCGCCTCGATCGCCGTCGAACTGCGCTACGAGCCCGACTCGTTGGTCGTCGAGGTCGCCAACGGACCGGTACCCGCGACGACTTCGGCCCTACGGAGGCCCGTGGTGAGCGGCGGGCAGGGGCTGACGGGGCTTCAGGAACGCGCCCGGCTGGTCGGCGGCATGGTGCACGCGGGTCCCGCGGCGGACGGCGGGTTCCGCATCGCGGGCGTGCTGCCCTACGGTCCCCGGTCGCCGCGCGCGTCGGAGAGCGGCCGATGGCCGGCGGACCCGCGGCCGGACGGAGCGACCTTCGTCGATGCGGCGAGCGACTTCCGGGGGCAGAGCGAGGGGGTGGTGCCCGGCGACGGTGGTGCGGACATCGACTGGTCCGGTGCGCCGGACAGGCAGAAGGAGTTCGACATCGCCATGGGACGCAAGAAGAAGGGCCTAGTGATCGGGTGCGGCGCGGCACTGCTGACCTTCCTGGTGCTCGGGGTGCTCGCCGTCGTGCTGGTCGTCAACCTGGTGGAGAAGGAGTCCGACCGGCTCATGCTCGAACCGTCGGTCTACGACTCGGTGCGGGTCGGGGACTCCGAGACGGCCGTACGGGACAAGCTGCCGCACGGAAAGTCGTTCCTGGCCCCGGCCCTGGCCGACGAGGCGCCCGCCGAGCCGCGGGGGGCGACCTGCTCGTCGTATCTCTCCACGAAGGACTGGCCGGCCGACGAAGGAAAGATGCCCGCCTACCGCTTCTGTTTCAAGGACGGCAGACTGATCGAGAAGCGGACCTTCATGACCACGTCATAGTCGTGGGCCGCCCGTCGTCCCCGTCGTACTTCCTGCAGGAGAGTCGTGATCAGAGTCCTCGTCGCGGATGACGAACCGCTCATCCGCGCGGGCATCAGGATGATCCTCACCTCCGCCGACGACATCGACGTCGTGGCGGAGGCGGCCAACGGCCGTGAGGCGGTCGACCTGGTCCGGGCCCACGCCGTCGACGTGGCCCTGCTCGACATCCAGATGCCCGTGCTGGACGGGCTGGCCGCGCTGGCCGAACTGCGGCGGGTGGCGCCGGCCGTGCGTCCGCTGATCCTGACGACGTTCGGCGAGCGGGAGAACGTGCTGCGTGCGCTGCGTCAGGGCGGCGCCGGGTTCCTGCTGAAGGACTCGGCGCCGGCCGAACTGATCCAGGCGGTACGGGCGGCGGCGGCCGGGGACGCGTATCTGTCGCCGGGCGCCACGCGTCATGTGGTCGACCAGCTCGCCTCGGGGCAGGCGGCGGCGCGCGGCGAGGAGGCGCGCCGGCGTCTGGAGTCGCTGAGCATCCGGGAACTCGAGGTGCTCGCGCTGCTCGGTGAGGGCTTGTCGAACGCCGACGCGGGCGAGCGGATCCATGTGAGCGAGGCGACGGTGAAGACGTACGTCAGCCGGATCCTGACGAAGCTGCGGTGCGAGAACCGGGTGCAGGCGGCGCTGTTGGCACGGGACGCGGGGTTGGGGCCGAGCTGACCTGTCGGGGGCGGTGCGAGAACGCCCTTTCCGGGGCGCGAGCGGTCTCCCGATCAACGTAAATGCACACTTGTGTAATTATTCTCAGGTGTATACCTTGCCCGTATGCAGCTCGAACCGATCCCGGAATCCGGCACCCAGGACCGAAGGGTCCGGCGCTCCCGCGCGGCCCTGATGGCGGCCGCGGTACGCCTCGTGTCCGAGCGCGGCACCACGGACATCCCGGTCACCGATCTCGCCGAAGCGGCGGACGTCAGCCGCCGCCTCGTCTATCTGCAGTTCGGGGACCGCGACACCCTCCTGACGGAAGCCGCGATCGACCTGGTGAGACGGGAGCTGCTCCCCCGGACCGGAGTCGGCGGTGACGTCACCGAGGGGGTGGCGGCATTGGCCCAGCACTTCGCCGCGCACCGCTCCTTCTACCGCCCGATGCTGACCGGGTCCTGCGCCTTCGCCATGACCAGCACCCTCAACGAACTCTTCAGCTCCCTCAACAGGCCCGCCGTCCGCAAGCTGTTCGGCGAGCTGGACCAGCGGACGGCGGACGACCTGTCGGAGTTCATCGCGGGCGGAGCCGCAGCCATCGTCAACAACTGGGTGATCGACGGCACCGACCCCCTCGACCCAGCGGAACTGACCAACCGCCTGCTCCGCCTCGCGGCCACCCTCACCTCCAGCCACCAAGGCCCGGCAGACGGAGACCACACCCGATGAGCCTCACCAGCCGTCTCACCCAGCGCCTCCTGCACCTGCCCCCGCCCTCGACCAGGGACCTCACCGTCGAGCACGATCTGCGGGTGCCGATGCGCGACGGAGCCGTCCTGCTCGCGGACCGCTGGACCCCGAGGTCCGGCGCCGCCGACCTGCCGACCGCGCTCGTCCGCATCCCGTACGGCAGGAGGGGCATGATCGCCGCGCAGATGGCCAGGCCGCTGGCCGAACGGGGATACCAGGTGCTGATCCAGAGCACCCGCGGCACCTTCGGCTCCGGCGGCGACTTCGACCCCCTGCGCCGCGAACGCGAGGACGGTCTCGACACCCTGGAGTGGCTCGTCGAGCAGCCCTGGTGCGGCGAGGCGGTCGTGCTCTACGGCGGCAGCTACCTGGGTTTCGCCCAGTGGTCGATGTCCGGGCAACTGCCGCCGCAGGTCAAGGCGTTGATCCCCTCGGTCTCCGAATCCGCGTTCACGCTGGAGTTCCTCCGCAAGGAGTCGTTCTCCCTGGAGGCGACCTTCGGCTGGGGCCTCCAGGTCGCGGGCCAGGAACGCCGGGGAGCGCTGCTCCACCAGGCGCTGCGGCTCCGGAAGGAACGGCGCGCCTGGTACACGTTGCCGCTGAACGAGGCCGACACCGCCGCCATCGGCCGCCGCTCCGACTACTTCCAGAACACCCTCGACCACGACGCCGACTCACCGTTCTGGTCCGTGCTCGACCACAGCTCCCGGGTCGCCGACCTCACCGTGCCGGTCAGCACGGTCGGCGGCTGGTACGACATCTTCCTGCCCGGCCAGCTCCGCGACTTCCAGGCGCTTCAGGGGGCGGGACGGGAGGCCCGGCTCACCGTCGGACCGTGGGCGCACATCTCCATGGGCGTCGGCGTGACGGCGGCCGCCGAGGCCCTCGACTTCGGCCTCGCCCACGCCCGCGGCGAGAAGCCGTCCGACCGCGCCCCGGTGCGCCTGTTCGTGATGGGCGAGGACACCTGGCGCGACTTCCCGTCCTGGCCCCCGCCGGGCTACGACCCGCAGCGCCTCCACCTCCACCCCGCCGGCGCCCTGGCCGCCGACCCGCCGGACGAGTCCGCCCCGGACACCTACCACTACGACCCGGCCGACCCCACACCTGCCGTCGGCGGCGTCCGCATGGCCGTCGGCCTCAAGTCGGGCCGCGTCGACAACACCGATCTGGAGGCCCGCTCCGACGTCCTCACCTACACAACTCCCGCCCTGGACAAGGACGTCGAGGTGATCGGCGAGGTGAGCGCCGAGATCTTCTTCCGCTCCAGCCTGCCGTACGCCGACGTGTTCGTGCGCCTGTGTGACGTGGACGAGAAGGGCCGCTCCACGAACGTCTGCGACGGCCTGATCAGTCTCACCGACGCCGACGGGACGACGTGCGCTACGGTCCAACTGTGGCCGACGGCCTACCGTTTCAAGCACGGCCACCGCATCCGCGTCCAGATCTCCAGCGGCGCCTTCCCCCGCTACAACCGCAACCTCGGCACCGGTGAACCACGCGCGACGGCCACCACGCTGCGCGCCGCCGACCAGGAGGTACTCCACACCCCGGCCCACCCCTCCGCGGTGATCCTGCCGCTACGACGACTGAACTGACGCCGGCAGGTGGGCCGTTGGAGACCTGTCGAGGAGTTAAACCGATTGAGGAACCAGGGGACATCCCGTAGAACCGTTCCGGGCATCCCTTACGACCTCAGGCCGATGTGGCTCAAGGGGCCGGCGGGCTTCACTGGCCCGCGAGCTATCTCTACTCGGCCGGCGACACCCCCGTCTCCCGGCAACGCTTCGTCCGGGACCTCGCCTACCTGGGCGTGCCGGAGACACGGGACGCGGTCGGCACCTGCTTCCTCGTCAGAAAGTAACCGACTCCCTGAACAGGCCCCGAAAATGCCCGAACTACAGCTGCTCCGCGCCGACCACGCCCCGGCGGTCCTGGCCTTCGAGACGACGAACCGCGCCTTCTTCGCCACCTCGATCTCCGACCGCGGCGACGCCTACTTCGCCGAGTTCACCGCCCGCCACGACGCGATGGTGGCCGAACAGGAGGCGGGCGAATGCGCCTTCTACGTGCTCGTGGCCGAGGACGGCTCGGTCCTCGGCAGATTCAACCTGTACTCCATCACCGCGGAGCACACCGCCGAACTCGGCTACCGGGTCGCGCGGCACGTCGCGGGCCGCGGTGTGGCGACCGCGACCGTCGAGGAACTGTGCCGGCTGGCGGCCTCACGGCACGGCCTGCGCACGCTCAGAGCGGCCACCTCCCACGCGAACATCGCGTCCCAGAAGGTGCTGACCAAGGCCGGCTTCACCCCGGTCGGCCCCGCCCACCCGTCCAACCTGGGCGGCAAGCAAGGCACTTGGTACCAGCGCGACGTCTAGATGGACAGCGCTCACCCCAACAGGACGAGAAGCTCCGCTGGGCAAGTCACCGACGCCGAGCCCGAGTCGACGGGCTCGGCGGGGTGCGTTGGCGCGGAACGGATCCGGGACGGACCGCGGGTGCGTGGCCGGACCCTGACGGCGCCACCGACCTGGGCCGGAGAGTCGGTCAGCCCGCGGCGAGGAGTTCCAGCGTGTCGATCACACGGTTGGAGAAGCCCCACTCGTTGTCGTACCAGGCGACGACCTTCACATGGCGGCCGTCGACGCGGGTGAGGGCGGAGTCGAAGATCGACGAGGCCGGGTTGCCGGTGATGTCGGAGGAGACCAGCGCATCGTCGGAGTACTCGAGGACACCGGCAAGGGGGCCCTCGGCCGCGGTGCGGTAGGCCGCCAGCACGTCCTCACGGGTCACGTCCCGGGAGACGGTGGTGTTGAGTTCGACGATCGAGCCCACCGGCACGGGAACGCGGATCGAGTCGCCCGACAACTTGCCGTCCAGGTTGGGCAGTACATGGCCGATCGCCTTGGCGGCGCCCGTCGTGGTCGGCACGATGTTGACCGCGGCGGCCCGGGCACGGCGGGCATCGCGGTGCGGTCCGTCCTGAAGGTTCTGCTCCTGCGTGTACGCGTGCACCGTGGTCATGAAGCCGTGCTCGATACCGGCGAGTTCGTCGAGCACCGCGGCGAGCGGGGCCAGCGCGTTGGTCGTGCAGGAGGCGTTCGAGACGATGGTGTGCGTGGCCGGGTCGTAGGCGTCGTTGTTGACCCCGAACGCGAGGGTGACGTCGGCGCCGTCCGAGGGCGCGCTGACGAGCACCTTCCGCGCGCCCGCGTCGAGGTGGGCGCGGGCGGCCTTGGCGGAGGTGAAACGGCCCGTGGCCTCAAGGACGAGGTCGACCTCCAGCTTGGTCCAGGGCAGATCCGCCGGTTCGCGCTCGGCGAGCACCTTGATGCGCCGGCCGTCGACGACGAGGGTGTCCCCGTCGACGGTCACGGGGCGGCCGAGCCGGCCGGACGTCGTGTCGAAGGCGAGCAGCCGCGCCAGAGTGGCGGGCTCCGTAAGGTCGTTGACGGCGACGATCTCGAGGTCGCTGTCGCGTTCGAGCAGCGCGCGCAGCACATTGCGTCCGATGCGGCCGAATCCATTGATGGCAATGCGAGTCATGAGTTGTGTCCCTTCGGTTCCCCACCAGGCTCGCGCGCGGCTGCCGACGCGGACAGTGGCGCGATCGCCATGGTTCAAAAGGATTTCGCCACACCGTGGGACAGGGCCGGGCTACTCCCCCCGCGCGAAGGTCCGCCGGTACTCGCTCGGTGTCGTACCGAGAAGACGGTGGAAGTGCAGCCGGAGATTCGCGCCGGTGCCGAGACCGACGTCTGCGGCGATCTGCTCGACGTTGCGCTCGGACCGTTCGAGCAGTTCGCGGGCCATGTCGATGCGGGCGCGCATGACCCACTGCATCGGCGTGTAGCCGGTCTCGTCGACGAAGCGCCGCGAGAAGGTGCGCGGTGACACCGCCGCCTGCCGGGCCAGCGTCTCCAGGGTGAGGGGTTCGCCGAGCCGGTGCAGCGCCCACTCACGGGTCGCGGCGAACCGTTCGCCGAGCGGCTCGGGCACGCTGCGCGGCACGTACTGCGCCTGACCGCCGCTGCGGTAAGGGGCCGCGACCAGGCGCCGGGCCGCGTGGTTGGACGCGGCCACCCCGAGGTCGCCGCGCAGGACGTGCAGGCACAGGTCGATCCCCGACGCCGCGCCCGCCGAGGTCAGCACGCTGCCCTCGTCGACGAACAGGACGTTCTCGTCGACCTGGACGAGCGGATACTTCGTCGCAAGCGCCCGCGTGTAGTGCCAGTGCGTCGTGGCGCGCCTGCCGTCGAGCAGTCCCGTGGCGGCGAGCGCGAAGGCACCGGTCGAGATCGCGGCGAGCCGCGCACCCCGGTCGTGCGCGGCGATCAGCGCGTCCAGGACACCCTGCGGCGGGTCCTCCCGGTCCGGGAACCGATAGCCGGGCAGGAACACGATGTCGGCCCAGGTCAGCGCGTCGAGACCGTCGGCGACGTGGTACGACAGCCCGTCTCCCCCGGTCACCAGCCCGGGCGCCGCACCGCACAACCGCACCTCGTACGGCATGCTCGCCCGCGTCGTGAACACCTGCGCGGGGATGCCGACGTCGAGCGGCTTGGCGCCTTCGAGGACGAGGACGGCGACGCGACGCAGACGGGCGGTGGACACGGGGACAGCCTACGCAGGGCTGTCCCCGGACGTTGACGGAGCCGTACCGGGTCGGCGCGGGTCAGACCTTCCAGGAACGCAGCTGGTCGGCGACCGCGAGGACCCCGACACGTGTGTCCCGGATCTTGCGGACGAGGTCGGAGAGGGCGCCGTAGGGCGGGTCGATGCCTTCGCCGGACTGGCCCATGTACTGGGCGGCGACGAACGCGGCGTAGAGGCTGTTGCGGTGCGGCAGCGGCTCCAGGCGCACGATGGTGTGCATGAGCGCGGCCGCCCGCCAGGCGGCGTCCGGGTCGGCCGCGGCGAGCGTCGGCAGCTTGGTCTTGTGACGCGATACGGCGGCCACGAGCGCGGAGTAGTCGGAGACCGACATGTCCTCGCGGCCGAGGGCGGCCTCCTGGACGTCGAGCAGCCAGGAGACGTCGATGTACAGGTGCATCAGGCGGCCGCGGCCCCGTCACGCTCGGAGGGCGGCACCTCGTCGGGAAAGGCGTCGTCGAACTCGCCGCGCAGCCGCTCGGCCCACACGGACGCGCCCGTGACGAACTGACCGCGCTGCATCTCACGGACACCGAGGTCGTGCAGATACTGCTTGAGGCTCTTCCCCTCGGCGGCGGCGGCCGCGCGCACTCCTTCGAGTTCCTCTTCGGTGAAGGACACATTCAGCGATGGCATGCCGCGATGGTACCTAGTTGGTGCCGCCGGTGCGAGAGCCTCGCCCCGCATAGCGGTCACGCATGACGTCGCCGGCCGCTGGTCCGGCCGTGAAGACGTACGTGTCGCTGTCGTCGAGTCGGCGGCCGGTCCTGGCGTCGACGACGACGGGCTCGACCTCCTGGCCGCTCTCCGCGTCGACGAGGATCATGCTGCGCTCCTCCGGCGCGAGGCGGGAGTTGCCCCACGCGGCCAGGGCGACGATCACCGGCCGGAGGGAGTGCCCGAGTCCGGTCAGTACGTACTCGTGGCGGACGGGGTTGGCCTGGTAGGGCCTGCGCTCCAGCAGCCCGTCCTCGACGAGGGTCTTCAGCCGGGTGGTGAGCATGCTGGAGGAGATGCCCAGGTTCTCCTGGAACTGGTCGAAGCGGCTGTAGCCGTCGAAGGCGTCATGGAGGATCAGCAGCGTCCACCACTCGCCGACGTGCTGCACCGTCGTGGACAGCGGGCACTCCCGGTCCTCCAGCCTGATCCGGCTCGCCACGGCGACCATCCCCTCAGTTACCACCAATACAGTTACTGCTAAAGTCGAAGTCAGTAGCTTCTATTTTAGCAGTAACCCCTCCACCCTCCGAACTCGCCAGCACAGTAAGGAGCGTCATGCACGACGACCGGTTCCAGGACATCGCCCCGACCACCCTGCCCCCGGCGATCACCCGCTACCTGAACGCACACCGGGCCCACGACACCGCCTCCGCCGTCACCGCGTTCACCCACGACGCCGTGGTGATCGACGACGGAAACACCTACGAGGGCATCACGGCGATCGAGCGGTGGCTGGGGCGAGCCGCTTCCGAATTCACGTACACCACCAGCCTCACGGGCGCCCAGCAGGCCGACGCGACCCACTACCTCGCCACTCAGCATCTAGAAGGCAACTTCCCCGGCGGTACGGTCGATCTCCACTACCGGTTCGCACTCCGCGACGACCTCGTCGAGCGCCTCGTCATCCAACCCTGACCACGGCCGGAACAACAGGGTCGCCGATCGGGGATCCACCTCCTAAGCTGCCGGAATGATCTCTGGCGACTACCTCTCCGAACTGTTCTCGCTCGACGGCCGGGTCGCCGTGGTGACAGGCGGCAGTTCCGGCATCGGCCGGGCCGCCGCCGGGGCGCTCGCGCGGGCGGGGGCCGAAGTGGTCGTAGTGGCACGCAAGGAGCAGGAACTGACCGCCACGGTCGACGAGTTGGTGGCGGAGGGCTGCCGGGCGGCGTGGGTGAGCGGCGATCTGGGCACCCGGGACGGCGTCCGAGCGGCGGCGGAAGCGGCAGCCGAGGCGTTCGGGGAGCCGGACATCCTCGTGAACAGCGCCGGGATCAACCTGCGCCCGCCGATGGGCGAGTTGAGCGAGGACGTGTGGGACACGACGATGGCGCTGAACCTGGAGGCGCCCTACCTCCTGGGCCAGCGCTTCGGTCCCGGCATGGCCGAGCGGGGCTTCGGCCGGATCATCCACATCACCTCCCAGCAGGCACACCGGGCGTTCGTGCAGAGCGGTGCCTACGGGGTGTCCAAAGGGGCGCTGGAGTCACTGGCCCGCTCGCAGGCCGAGGCGTGGTCGCCGCACGGCGTCACCTGCAACACCCTGGTCCCGGGTTTCGTGATGACACCGCTCAACGAACGGCTGTCGTCCGACCCGGAGAAGGTGGCGGCCCTGGCCGCGCGAACACTGGTCGGTCGCAACGGCCTTGCCGAGGACTTCGCGGGCGCGGTGGTGTTCCTGGCGAGCCGCGCCTCCGCCTATGTCACCGGGCAGTCGGTGTTCGTGGACGGTGGATTCTCCGTGCACTAGCCCGACACCGGCTGCGCATCGGCCAGTTGGAGAACCGCTTCACCCCCCTCTACGGCGCCCCGCTCCCCCGCCGCAGGAAACGGATCACAGGATGCCCGGGGTCATGGCCGACCTCCACGTCGACCCCGTAGACGTCCTTGATGAGGGCCGGCGTGAGGACGTCGGCCGGGGTGCCCTCGGCGACCGTGCGGCCGGTGTTCAGGACGATGAGGCGGTCGCAGTACATCGCGGCGAGGTTCAGGTCGTGCAGGGCGATGACGGTGGTGACCGGCAGGTCGGCGATCAGGTCGAGCAGGTCCAACTGGTGCTGGATGTCGAGGTGGTTGGTCGGTTCGTCGAGGAGGAGTTCGCGGGGTTCCTGGGCCAACGCCCGGGCGATCTGGGCGCGTTGGCGTTCGCCGCCGGAAAGGGTGTGCCAGGACTGGGCGGCGCGGTCGGTGAGTCCGGCGCGTTCCAGGGCCTCGGTGACGGCGCGGGCGTCGGCGGCCGACGCCGGTGACCAGGCACGGCGGTGCGGGACACGGCCGAGGGCGACGACCTCGCGGACGGTCAACTCGGTCTGGGTGTGGGTGTGTTGCTCGACGGTGGCGATACGGCGGGCGGTCGCGCGGCGCCCGACCTCGGGCAACGGACGGCCGTCCAGCGTGACGACTCCGGCGGAGGCGGCCAGGACGCCGGCGAGCAGCCGCAACAGGGTTGATTTTCCCGACCCGTTGGGGCCGAGGAGTCCGACGGTCTCTCCGGGCCGCAGGACGAGGGTCACGCCGTCGACGATGAGTCGGCCGTCGGTACGGCGGGTCACCCGGTCCGCGTGCAGGCCTGTGTCCGGTGCGGGAGTGCTCATGTCTTCGTCCGCCGGGGTGCTCATGTCTTCCTCCGGCCCCGGTGCAGCACGATCACGAACGCGGGTACGCCGATCAGCGACGTCACCACGCCCACCGGCACCTCCTGGGGATCGACGACGGTACGGGCGAGGGTGTCCACCCACACCAGGAAGACGGCTCCGGTCAGCGCGGTGACCGGCAGCAGTCGTACATGCCCGGAACCGGTCAACGCGCGGGTGACGTGCGGCAGGACCAGGCCGACGAAGCCGATCGCCCCGGCACAGCTGACCAGGACGGCGGTGAGGAGTGCCGTGGCGCACAGCAGGATCAGCCGGGCGCGGGCGACGTTCACGCCGAGGCCGGCCGCCGCCTCCTCGCCGAAGGCGAACGCGTCCAGGGTCGTGGCATGGCCGAGGCATACGACCAGGGCGGCGGCCAACGTGCCCGCGCACAGCAGCACTTGGCCCCAGTCCGCGCCGGAGAGCGAGCCGAGCAGCCAGAACAGCACGCCCTTGGTGGTCTCGGCGTCCGCCGAGGTCAGCACGGTGAACGAGGTCAGCGCGGAGAAGAGTTGCATGGCCGCCACGCCGGACAGCACGACCCGGTCCATGCTCGCGCCGAGGCTGTGGCTGAGCAGCATCACCAGCCCGAAGGAGAGCAGCGCGCCGGCGAAGGCGCCCGCCGACAGCGACACGGCACCACCGCCCACGCCGAGCACGACCACAGCGACCGCACCCGTGGACGCCCCGGAGGAGACGCCGAGCACGAACGGATCGGCCAGCGGATTACGCAACAGGGACTGCATGACCGCGCCGCACAGCGCGAGCCCGGCACCGCAGACTGCGGCGAGCAGCGTGCGGGGCATGCGCAGGTCCCAGACGATGCCGTCCCGGAGCGGTGCGAGCGTGCTCTCGCCGCCGCCGAGGTGGGACGCGACCGACGCCCACACGTCGGCCGTGGAGATGTCGGCGGGTCCGATGGTCACGGCGAAGGCCACGGAGACGGCCAGCGCCGCGAGCCCGCCGCCCGTCAACAGCAGGGTGCGGAGGGTCACTTGGCGAGTCCGAAGTCGCGCAGGCCGGCGGCGACCTGCTCGATCCCTTCGACGGTGCGGAAGGAGGGGTTCATCGCCTGGCCGCTGAGCAGGATGTACCGCTTCTTCCTGACGGCGGCGAGGTTGCGGGTGGCGGCGTTGGTCTCCAGGAAGTGGATCTTCGCCTTGGCGGTTTCGGCGGTCTGTGACTTGCGGGTCAGATCGCCGAGGACGATGACGTCGGGGTCGCGGTCGGCGACGGTCTCCCAGTTGATCTGGGGCCACTCGTCGTGGGTGTCGGAGAAGGCGTTCTCGGCGCCGACGGTGCGGGTGATGGCGCCGGGGGCGCCGCAGCAGCCGGCCAGGTAGGGCGACTGGGAGTTGGCGAACCAGTACATGAGGGAGGTGCCGGAGGCGTCAAGCCCGGTGGTGGCCTTAGTCACCCGCGCCTTCAACTGCGCCACGAGCTTGTCGCCGCGCTCCTTCACACCCATCGCGCGGGACAGGTCGCGTATCTCGCCGTAGACGGTGTCGAGGGTGAGCGATGTGCTGCGCGAACCGTCGCCGCCGCTGTCGTTGTCCTTGCCCGCGCAGTCGGACGGCGAGACGTACGTCGGCACGCCCAGCTTCTCGAACTGTTCGCGGGTGGCGACACCGCCCTTGCCGAGCGTCGAGACGAAGGAGGCGGTGACGAAGTCGGGTTCGGCGTCGAGGACCTTCTCGAAGGAGGGGTTGTTGTCGGCGAGACGCGGCACGGTCGCGTTCGCCTTCTCCAGCCCCTTGAGCACTGGATCGGTCCAAGTCGCCGTACCGGCGATACGGTCGGCGAGGCCGAGGGAGAGCAGGATCTCGGTGGTGCCCTGGTTGAGGGAGACGACCCGCTTCGGGGCCGACTTCAACGTGACCTTGTTCCCGCAGTCGGTGAGGGTGAGCGGGAATCCCGCGGCGGACTTCTCCGTCTCGCCTTCGGCGCTGTCGCCGTCGGATCCGCCGCACGCGGTGAGCAGCAAGGCGGGCGCGATGAGGAGGGCCGCGGTACGGCGGCGCAGCGGGACGGGGACGGGGGCGGTGCGGATCACGGGCATGCCTTGCCTGTCGGGGCTCGAACGCGGAGCCTGGCCTACGAACTCCCCCTCGCCGAGGGCGAGAAGGCGCCAGCAGGTCTTCGGACTCGGGTTCGTCCGGACGGGGCGCCTTCCCGGCGCGTCACACACCGGCTCCTTCGGCCGGCCCGTGTCGCCCCAGTGGCGTCGAGTGCCCCGCCCGTCCCCCTCACCGCTGCGCGTCAGTTCCGGATTCCCACCGGATTCCCTGGCCTCGGTTGTGGCACGACTGGCCCGCACAACGTATCAAGATCGACCGTCGACTCCCGCCGCGGGGTACGGGACGAAGGTACGGCTGTGCTGGTGCTTCCCTGTACTGGTGCCGCTGCACTGGTCGATCCGGTGCGGTGCCGCGCCGCGTCCCACGAAGCCCAACACCCTCGGCGTGGAACGCCGACTTTCGTCCGGTTCCGTCCAGCCTCTGTCCGGCACGCCCGGCGCGGCGGATCGTGGGACGCCCCAACTCGTCCGCACGGAGGTCCAACGGCCATGTCCCAACTGATCGTTGCCGGTGTCGACGGTTCCGCGGACAGTCGCGTCGCGGCCGACTGGGCAGCCACGGAAGCGGAGTTGCGCGGACTGCCCCTGCGGGTCGTACACGTCTCGACACTCCCCGACGAGCAACTCCTCACCACATGGCCCTACTTCCGCGAGCCCTCTCCCGACGCCCTGGTCACGTCACTCACGGAGGACCGCCCCGGGCTGCGGGCCGAGGGGCTCGACCTCACCGGAGCGGTCGTGCCGACGCTGCTTCCCCTCACCGCCCAGGCCGACTGCACGGTCCTCGGCCTGCGCGGTACGGGCGGTTTCGCGGGCCTGGCCCTCGGTTCCGTCGCTCACGGGGTCGCCGAGCGCTCCGAGGGGCCGGTGGTGCTGGTGCCGAGCGGGTCGGTCCGCGGCCACCGTGGGCGGTCGCCGTACGGCGTGACGCTCGGCGTCGATGGCGGCGAACCGCCCGGCGCCGTCGCCGACTTCGCCTTCGACTCCGCTCGCCGACGCGATACCGGCCTGCACGTCGTACACGCCTGGCGACTGCCCTCCCCCGCCGAACGCTGGATGCCGTACGCGCTGCCGGAGGAGGACCGAGGGCGCTGGGAGGACCAGGAGACACAACGCTTCTCGGACGCGCTGCGGCCATGGCGGGAGAAGTATCCGCAGGTGCCTGTCTACGAGGATCTCCGTCTCCGGAGCCCTGCGGCCGCCCTGGTCCAGGCGTCGGCCTCGGCGGAACTGCTGGTGATCGGCCGCGCGGGTCACACACTCGGCCCCACCCTGCACGCCGTACTGGAACACACCGCGTGCCCGGTGGCCGTAGTCCCGCACCACGTATGAGAACAGCTCTGCCCGTTGCGTTGCTACATGGCGCTTTCCCACGCGCCGGGAGACTTCGATCCGGAGACCTGGGAGCGGGTCGTCGAGGTCTACCGCAGGGGCGGCACATCCGCCCAGGTACGGTCACACGCTGAATTCACCAGTTCCTTCGAGGGACTTGAGCTTGTCGCCCCCGGCAGAGAACTCGCGGCGCGCCGGCACCCCGAGCGCGGTGATCGCATCGATCACCGCGCTCGCCGTAGAAGAAGAGGTGGTAGAGCCCGTTACGCCGGGACGGGGTCCGGCTCCTGTGACGGCGTACTGGCGTCCGGGCGTGCCGGGTTGAGGAGGCGTTCGGCGAGGGGGGCGAAGATCAGGCCGAGGGCCGTCCAGAGGATGAGCTGCGCGGCGACCGAGTAGAAGCGGAAGGTGAACAGCACGTCGGCGGGGAAGCCCGGGTAGACGATGGTGCCCTTGGAGTCCTTCAGCGGCAGTGGTGTCTCGGTGGCCTGGTTACCGAAGTTGGCCTTGTTGTACGAGAGATGGCCGAGCTGCGGCAGGAGCAGCATGACGATCCCGATCGCGACGACGAACGCGGCGCCGGCCAGGAGGGTCGCGTTCCAGTTGCCGAAGCGTGCCTGGAGGTGCTTGCCCAGGTAGACGGCTCCCGCGAGGAAGGCGACCGAGCACACGATCATGATCAGGTACAGGGCGCTGCGCTGCTGGATGGTCTCTTCGTGACCGATCGCGGGCGGGTTGGCCGGGTACTTGAGGAACGGCACCAGGTACATGCCGAGGAACCCGCCGCCGGCGACGAGGAGTGCCAGGTTGCGTGCCCGCAGTCCGCCGGTGCGGCCCAGGCAGACGGCGTAGGCGACGGCGAACAGGGCGCCCATCGCCATGCCGAAGAGGATCATGCCGGCGCCGATGCCGACGTTGGCCTGGATGGTGCGGCTGAACAGTTCATGTTCGTGGCCGTCGACGGGCAGGCCGGCCGCCTTGTCCAGGGCGTTCTGCGCGGCGTCACGGCCGCTCTCGTAGTCGATGGCCTTGGCGATCTGTGGCTCGGCGAAGATGCGCGCGAACACGAAGGCGAGCAGGCCCGCGACCGCGCCGGCGAGTACGCCGCGCAGTATGAGCTTCTTTTCCATGTCGAGTTGTCCGTACGTCCGGGTGCCGGCGGAGGGTCAGTGGCAGGGGAAGCCGAGGAAGTGGCGGGCGTCGTGGACGAACTCGTGGACGTGCATGTCGTTGCCGAACACCGACACGGCGCCCTGGTCGACACCGATGAAGTAGTAGACGGCCAGGGCGATCAGCGCGGTGCCGACCAGCCAGACGATCGACTTCGAGACCGGCAGGACAACCGGTGTGGACACCGGACGGGATGTGGAAACGCTGCTCAAGGTGAGCCCTCCTTCGGGATCGTGCGTCCCTTGCGTGTACGGGCGAGTGAAGGTTCAGTGTCTGACTCGCCCTCCACCTTCCGGCGGCGGGCTCACAGTGGCGCGACCGTGCTGGAATTTCACCAGCTTCCTTATGCCATCACTACAGGGGGAGAGTACGGCGCGTCTCTCCGGGCCGTCAATCAGGCCCGTTCCCCGTACGGCTCCTGACAAAGCCGTGTGCGGGCGGGGAGTTGCGTGCCGGTGCCCCTCCCGTCACCGCTTCGTCGTGAGCCTCAGGTCGACCTCCTGTTCCTGGTCTCCCGACGCCGTGCCCCGCTCGTCCACGGCGAACGCGACGCTCAGCGCCTCACGAAGCTGGTCCACGGCGACGTAGCCGCCCTGGAGCGTGGCGGAGACCGAGCCCTCCAGCGGGATGGGGTCGGTCGGGATCCATTCCTGTGTCGGCTCGAACTCCGCGGTCCATACGGCGGCGCGGTCGCCCGGCTGTTCCCGGGGCACGTCGTCGGAGGGCCGGTCGGTGGGGAACGCCGTCCGCAGGACGCCGAAGACGGTGGCTGCGTCCTCCTTGGACGCTCCGGTGAGGGACACGGTGGCCATCGGGGGTCACTCTCCTTGGGTTCGTTGAGCAGGACGACCTGGGTTCTTCGAGCAGGGCGACGGTCGGACGGGTCAGTAGCCGAGAGCCTTGGCCAGTTGCTGCTTGTTCATCGACGAACGGCCGTCGACACCGCGCTTCTTCGCCTCCGCGTAGAGCTGGTCCTTCGTCGGCCCCTGCGCTCCGCTGTGAGAGCGCTCACCGCCGCGCTGCGGGGCGGACTTCGGGTCCCGGGTGGACGTCCTGCTCGCGGTCGCGGACTCACCGGCGCGGGCGCGCTCCTTGTTCACGGTGCGCGCGGCGATCTCCTTCGCCCGGCGCTCGGAGACACCTCGTTTCTCGGCAGCTTCCTTGATGTGCTCGTACTGACGCTCACGCTTCGCGCTGGAACCTCGCGGCACGACGCTCACCTTCCTTTCGACGCGGGTGTGGCCCGGCTCGGCCGTACCCGACCCGTTTTCCGACGGTTTCCCAGGTACCCGGCGTCCGCCGCTTCTCACGCGGCCCCCGCAACGCGTCGCTTCCATCTGACGCACGGCCCGCGCGCGGTGCGAGCAGGCGGCCACCGAACGGATGAGCGTGCGGGCCGCCGTGACGGCACGGGCGGCGGGCCGGGGTCACACGGGTGGCGTACTCGCGTGGCGTGGTGGCGGGCGGACGCCTAGTAATGGACGGGATCAGCTTGTTCATCGCGCTTCGGGGGGCGATAGCAGCATCACCTCTTCATGGAGCCGAGCATGACCACCCGCTCTTTCTCGCCCAGCCCGGACCAACCCGAGATACCTCACGGCATCGCGGCCCACCCGCTCGCGCCCTCCGACGGAGGACCGGGCGACGGTTCGCCGCCGACGTCACGTCCGTCGCAAGAGAGCCCCGTCCAGACCGGCCCCGAGGGCGAGAACGTCGATCCGATGCACCGTCTGGTGCATGCCGCCGTCGCCGACCGGCCGCTCGACGAGGTCCTCCAGCTCATCACCTTGCTGGAGCAGTCGCCGAAGTACGCGCAGGCCACCGTCGACGCCCTGCGGGCGGTCGGAGTGGACCGGTCCGTGGAGGACGTCACGCGCCTGGTGACGCTGCTGACCCAGCCGCCGCGCAACCCCGACTGCGCCGACGAGGCGATCCGCGCGGCCGCCGAACGCCGGCCCGTGGAGGAGGTCACCCGGCTGATGGCCCTGCTTCAGCAGGCTCCGCTGGAGCCGCACTGCGGCGAGGAGGCGGTACGGGCCGCGGCCGGCAGGCCCGTCGGGGAACTCGTCCAGTTGATCGGCCGCCTGGCCGAGGAACAGGACGCGTCGGCCCGGGTCTCGCGACCGGCGGCGGGGCGGTCCACGGCTCCGCTGTACGAGCCGCCCGGACCGGCCCCCGCGGACACCCACGATCCAGAACGCGCGGGCGACCGTCCCGCCGCTCGTCAGCGCCGGCCACGACGTCCGCGTACGGCGGCGCACCGCACCACTCCCCCGGTCTGGCCGAGGCTGATCGCGGCAGCGGCGCTCGTGCTGTGCGGGCTGGCGTACTTCCCGCTGCACCGTGACGGAGCGTCCGGCACCGCCTTCGGGTTCGCGCTCGGTGTCTCGGTCCTGTGCGTCCTGCTGGCACCGGCGCTGGTCCTCCACGGCGGTCTGTTCGTGCTCGCCGTGTCCATGGTGGTGCCGGCCGCGCTGGCCGCCCTCCAGTTGTTCGACGGGCGGTTCCACTCCACGCGGCTCTCCCAGGCGTTGCGGATCACTGCCGCACCGCCCTGGCTCGCGGGGCTGATGGCCGTACTCGCCGCACTGACGGCTCTCACGGCGCTGCTCGCGCTGCTCGCCTCGCGGCGGTTCGGCCGGCAGCTGGACCTTCCCGGCCATCCCGATCAGCGGGCGCTGGCCGACGCGAACCAGACGCCTCAGTAGGGTCCGGCCCGCTCAACGAGGGGTGGCGCCGGAGCTGTTCACGGCGTCACCGCTCGCGGACGGCACGCTCGACGCCGAGGCCGCGGGGCTGGAGGCGGCGCTGTGGCTCGGTTCGGCACCGGAGCTGGGGCTGGTCTCCGGCTCCTCGCTCGTGGACGGTGAGGCGGTGCCGCCCGAGTACGACCCCGTGCCGCCGGACGTGAGCGGTGTGGGTGTCGGGCTCTGTGCGGGAGCGCTCTTTCCGGCCGAACCGCCGCCCAGCGACGTCCCGTTGCCGGACTCGTTCCTGACCGCGGCCGCTATCGGCTTGCCCATGACGAGTTCGCCCGCGGTCACCGCGACCATCGCCAGGGCGAACACCAGGCCGGTCGCCAGGGCGAACTTCTTCCAGCCGATGGACTTCCATAAGGATCCGGTGCGGGCCGTGCGATACGTGGTCACCGACTCGTCGTCGGAGGAGGTCCCGGAGACGGCGTCGGACGGTGTCGCGGCACTGGCCGAGGTGTCGTCCGGTAACGCGAACGCCGCCCGGGCGTCCGCGCGTTGCATGGCCCGCTCCTCACTCGGCGTCAGCGCCATCGCCACCGACGGCACCCTTCTGCGGATCCCCTCTCCCGTCCGCCGGAAGGCGTGCTGGAAGACCGCCGCACCGGTGGTGGCGCTGGTACTGACCACGGCGGCGCCGATGATCGTCCCGGTCACTCCCAGCAGGGACGCGAGCACCGCGCCCACCACGGTGGCAAGCGCACTCGCCACCACCTGCACAGCGGTCAGATCGAGCACCTTGCGCTTCGGCGCCTGCTTCTTCTCTTCCTTTTTGTGACTCTCCATCAATGACCTTCAACATCCTTTGACAGTTCCGGAGCACGACAGCCGTCGAAGAGGCATGTGCAAGGTGTCGACTGCCCTGTTGGCGGTGTTTCACCTCAACTCGACGCAACAGGGCTGGACTTCACCGGTACCGTCACTCCGGCGGCTGCTCCGAGAGCGTCTCGGTGAACGGTGTGACGGGGCGCCCCTGGGCTTCGCCGTCCACGAAGATGTCGACCGCCTCGTTGTAGAAGGCGAGGAGGTCCTTGACGGCGCCGACGGCCGGCAGCGGCTCCGGATAGCTCCAGACGATGTTCGGCGGGACAGCGGGAACGCCGGCCCCGCCCTGCCACGACCAGTAGGTGGCGGTGCCCTTGTAGGGGCATCCGGTGCTGTGGTCGGTGGGCTCGAACAGGTCCAGGCGGACGTCCTCGCGCGGGATGTAGTACCGGGTCGGCAGGCCGGTCTCGAAGAGCAGGACCGGGCGATGGGTGTCGGCGACGACCGTGCCGTCGATCTCGACCGTGACGTGGCGGCTGCTGGGGATGGCGTCCACTCGTTTGTGCGGGTCACGGGGGTGGATGAAGATCTCTTCCTCCTCCTCGTACCAGTGGTCCAGGCCCCGGCCGACCCGCCGGAACCACTCGAAGGCGATGTGCCCGGCCAGGTCGTCGGCGGGGTAGGTCCAAGCCGCGTTCTCCACCGGCTCGCCGTCGATCTCGAGGTCGTAGAAGACGCGTGATCCGGTGTGTGTGCCGGTCGGGGGGTTCTTCGCCGGGCGGAGGAGGTCCTCGCGGACCTCGTCGTGCGGGAAGGCGTACAGCGGTACGGGTACGTCCGGCTCCCACACGAGGACGGGGTGCCTGCTGTCCACGACGGTGGTGTCGCCCTTGCGGCCGCGTACCCAGCGCCGGCTCGGCTCCCACAGGAGGCCTTCGGGGGTGGTCCTGACGTCGCGTGCGGTGGGGAAGGTGCTCATGACCTTTGCTCCTTGCTCCGTGTTCCGTGTTCCGTAGGGGGTGAGGTGGACCGGGTGGCCGATGCGGCCGGCCGTTGCTTGCCAGTGTCCGGTGGTGGAGGGTTCACTGGTCGGGTGCAGACCTCCGCCACCACGCTGACAGGCTTCCGGCCCTCGCGTCGTGTCCACGTCTTCGACGTGTTCTGTTGCCGTGCGCCGTCCCCGACCCGCGCACCGCACTCCTGAGAACAGAACACACGAGAAGCGAGGTCCACCATGTCCGTGACCGATGAACTGCTGGCCAACAACGCCCGTTACGCCGAGACCTTCGACGGGCCGCTCCCCCTTCCGCCCGCCAAGCAACTCGCCGTCGTGGCCTGCATGGACGCCCGGCTCAACGTGTACGCGATCCTCGGCCTGAACGAGGGTGAGGCACACGTCATCCGCAACGCGGGCGGTGTCGTCACCCAGGACGAGATCCGCTCGCTCGCCATCAGCCAACGGCTCCTGGGGACCGAGGAGATCATCCTCATCCACCACACGGACTGCGGGATGCCGACCTTCACGGACGACGGTTTCAAGGCCGCCGTCGAGGAAGACACCGGTATCCGCCCGCCCTGGGCGGAGGAGGCCTTCGGCGATGTGGACACCGACGTACGGCAGTCGATCGCCCGCATCAAGGCCGACCCCTTCGTCGTCCACAAGGACCGCATCAGGGGTTTCGTCTTCGACGTCGCCACCGGGAAGCTGCACGAAGTCGGCTGACCGCGGGCGAGCCCGGCCCCCACCCCCCGGCCGCCGTACGTCAGGGAGTCGGGCACCCGTCGGCGGAACGCAGCGCGCTCCATGTGCGGGGGCCGACGATTCCGTCGGGATCGAGGGGAATGGCGCAGCCTCGGAGGTTGTCCCAGGACTGGAACGCGCGTACGTCCAGGTAGACGTTGTTTCCGTAGCGGGCGTCCGTGCCCGCCCCGACCCAGCCGCGCAGCGCCAGAAGGCACTGCACCTCGCGCACCCGGGCCCCCGTGTCTCCCCTGCGGGTGAGCGCCTCACCGCTGTAACGCCCGCACGACACCGGGGAGTTCGGCGCGGTGGGCACCGTGGTGGAGGCCCAGCCGGTCGCGTCCGGCCCGGTGCCGTTGACGTGGAGTCCCGCGACGATGAACGCGGCCGTGACGCTTGCCGCCACTTGCGTCCTGAAAGACATCCTTCTTCCCCCTGTTCAACATTCCGTTTAATACGGCTGAGATAAAGCTGTCAGCGGCACACGCGCCGGGCTACACTTTTAAGCGGTGCCTTAACAGTGACTCAGTGAAGTGCCACTAAGCACCGAGGGGGGTGAATACCGCGCTCCGCATTCATTTCACGGACGCCGATCTAGTCCGGACCAAGATGGCCACTGTGCCCGATCCACTGTGGGACATCGCACTCAGCCTGCACCGTCTCCAAGCGTCGGAAGGGCGCTGGGCGTACGCCAGTTGGTTCCGCGACGCGCAAAAGCGCCTGATCGACAAAAACCTCGACCGATTGGTCACAGAACTTCTGCTGCCTCTTTTCCCGAGCACCTACTACCCCGACTTCTTGAATCCCTCGGAAGCACAAGCCGGACTGTCCGCAGGAATTGAAGCAATCGTCGAAACATCACCCGCGCGAATACAGGAAGAGGTCCGACGCTTCGCCGCGCAGGCGGCCGCCCCGGCGTGGGCACCGCGCCTCGCCGAACGCGGGATGCGCGAGGTCGTGGCGGAAGGCCTGCGCCAGTACTACTACACGGCCATCGCGCCCTACCACGACTACTCCCGCACATGCCTGGACGCCGAGCGCGCGACCCTGGGCCAGACCATGCTGCACGGCGGCCCCGACGGACTGCTGGCCAGCCTCGGGCCGCACATGCGATGGGTTCCGCCCGTCCTGTACGTGACGTATCCGGTCGAGGACCGCGACCTGTGGCTGGGCGGGCGGGGGCTGCTGCTGGTGCCGTCCTACTTCTGCTGGGGCGCGCCCGTCGCCCAGGGCGACCCGACCCTGCCTCAGGTGCTGGTCTACTCCCCGCACCGGGAGACCCTGGACTCCCCGGGCCTGTTCTCCTCGACCGCGCCGCTCACCGCCCTGTTGGGCCGCACCCGCGCCCTGATCCTGCGGGTCACCGCGGGCGGGGCCACGACCGGCGAACTGGCCCGCGCCGCCGGTGTCTCCGCGCCTGCGGCGAGTCAGCACACCGCGGCGCTCCGGAACGCGGGGCTGATCAGCAGCCACCGCCGCGGCCCCAAGGTCGTACACACCATCACGCCCCTGGGATCGGCTCTGCTGCACGGACCGGACCAGGCCGCGTAGCCGGGGCGACCGGCGTATCGACCAAGGCCGCGTCAGGGTCCCGGCCCCTGGAAGGCCTGCACAGTCCTGACAAGAAGCTGTCACACGCGGACCGGAATCCCTCGCCGGGCGGCGGGGGTTGGCACTGGTAGCGGCCCGCTTCGAGACCGGGCCTCGCGTGACGAAGGAGCGACGACCATGACGACCGTTGACCTGACGACGACGGACCTCCAGGCCTTCACCGAGGACTGGCTGGAGTGGTATCGCGGGCAGGAGGAACGGCTCGCCGCTCCGCACGGGTTCCTGGCGATCACCGGGCTGCACTGGCTCGACGAGCGGCCGCAGCGGTTCCCGGACGCGCCGGGCGCCTGGTGGACCGACGACGCCGGGGTCGCCGTGGCCCTCGACGACGGTGAGGAACTCGTCGTGGACGGAACGCCGGTGCGGGGTGAGCACCGTTTCGGTGTGCTGCCCGAGCGGGGCGGGGTCGACGCGGGCTGGGGCGATGCCGTGATCGAGGTGGCCAGGCGCGGCGGCAACGACATCGTGCGACCCCGGCACCCGGACGCGCCGCTGCGCACCGACTTCGCCGGTACGCCTGCCTACGCGCCGGATCCCCGCTGGGTGGTCCGGGGACGCTACACAGCCTTCGACACGCCGCGTCCGACGACCGTGGGCGCGGCGGTCGAGGGGCTGGAGCACGTCTACGACGCGCCGGGCCGGGTCGAGTTCGAGCTGGACGGGCAGCCGCTGGCCCTGACCGCGTTCCCCGGACGTGCGCCGGGCGCGCTGCTGCTGCTCTTCACCGACGCCACCTCCGGGGTGACCACCTACGCCGCGAACCGGGCCCTCGCGCTGGCCCCGCCGGCCGCCGACGGCACGGTCGTCCTGGACTTCAACCGTGCGACGAACCTGCCGTGCGCCTACACCGACCTGGCCACCTGCCCGCTGCCGCCTGCCGAGAACCGGCTGCCGGTGTCCGTCGAGGCCGGGCAGAAGACACCCCGTGAGCGGGGAGGAGCTGTCTGACCGTCGCCCCGGCTGCGTCCTTGACATCACCGGGCCGCAGCCGGGCTCGTCGAACCCGGTAGCTCGCCGTGACACGGTACGGCCATCCGTCTCCCCCTTCGACAACCATGCGCACCCCTCAGTCGTCCCCCTTAATGGCGCGCCCGTCTTCGCGCGGCCGTGCCCCCACCGACACCGCGCACGGACGACGCTCAGGAACGAGGCCGCATGCTCCGTATCCACTTCACCGCGCAGGACCTCCAGAACATCCGGGTGGCCCGCCGGCCTCACGCTCTCTGGGAACTCGTGTGTGGTGTCTGCCGGTTGGACGCGCGGCAGGGGGCGCTCGAGTTCGGGCACTGGCGCCGGTCGGTGCGCGAGGGGCTGGCGAAGGATCCGCGGGCCCGGCGGGCCCTGTTGCCCTTACAGACGCTGATTCCGCCTGTGGGCTACATCCCCGACTTCCTCACGCCGTCGGTCACGGGCGGCGGTCTGGCCGTCGCCCTCGACGAGGTGCGGTCCACCTCCCGGACCCGGCTGACCCGTGAGCTGGGCAGGCTCGCCGAGTCACGTCCGCTGCCGTCCTGGGTGTCGACCCTCGACCGGCCGGGCGCCAAAGCCCTGGGGACGCTGACGCGAGCCCTGGAACTGTCCTACAGGACGCTGCTCGAACCGTATTGGCCCCGCATCCAGACAGCGGTCGGCAACGACGTCGAGCTGCGGTCCCGCGCGCTCCTGGACGGCGGCACCTCCGCGCTGCTCAACACGCTGCGCCCGCACGCCCGTTGGCACGCTCCCGTCCTCGATGTGGAGTATCCCGTCGACCGCGAACTCCACCTGGAGGGCCGCGGCCTGCTGCTCGTCCCGTCGTACTTCTGCTGGCGCAGGCCCACCGCCCTCGCGGATCCCACGCTGGGGCCGGTGCTCGTCTATCCGGTCGCCAAGCAGCCCCTGGAGATCGTGCGGGCGAGCAAGGACGGGCTGGAACGGCTGTTGGGCCGGACCAGGACGGTCGTGTTGGCGGATCTCGCCAGCCATGGAGCGCGTACGACGTCCGAGGTGGCCTCGGCGGCCAACATCGCGCTGCCCAGCGCCAGTTACCAGCTCGGCGTGCTGCGCGACGGAGGTCTGATCGCCAGCCGCCGGGAGGGCCAGTTCGTACGGCACTCGGCAACTCCTCTGGGCCTGCGCCTGCTTGACGGGCGGTGACCGCGCGAACCTCGGCCGGCACCAGTTGGACCGGCTTCGAGGGGGACGGTGGCCACCGCGTCCGCGGTGCCGGCGGGTCAGCCCGCCCGGCGTCGGTCCGTCGTGGTGCGGTGGGTGAGGGGTTCGCGCAGGGCCAGGTGTTCGCGGAGGGTCGTACCGGTGTAGTCGGTGCGGTAGACGCCGCGTTCCTGGAGTGCGGGGACGAGCAGGTCGACGATGTCGTCGAGGCCGTCGGGGATCAGGTACGGCGTGACGTTGAAGCCGTCGACGGCGCCGTGCCGGACGAAGTGGGCGAACTTGTCCGCCAGGCCCGCCGGGGTGCCGACATGGCCGCGCTGCGGGCCGAGCGCGATGACGGTCTCGCGCAGCGACCACCGGTTCGCGTCGGCCTTCTCCCGCCATTCGGCGACGACTTGACGGGGATCGGCGATCCGCCGTGCGCCGAAGGAACCGTCGTTCTCGGCGACGACCGGGTCCTCCTTGGGCAACGGCCCGTCGGCGTCGCGGCCGGAGAGGTCGAGCCCCCACAGGAGTCCGGCGATGCCCAACGCGGTTGCCGGGGTGACCTGTTGGAGGCGGATCCAGCGCTTCTTCTCCGTGGCGCCGATGATGATCTCGGTGCCGGGGAGGATGCGCAGGTCGTCGTCGGGGCGGCCGACGGCCCGCAGCCGTCGCCGCAGGTCGTCGGCGAAGGCGAGCGCGTCGTCGAAGTCGTTGCCGTGCGCGGAGAAGATGACGTCGGCGTTGCGGGCCGCGAAGTCCCGGCCCTCGCCGGAGTCCCCGGCCTGGAAGATCACCGGATGCCCCTGGCCGCTGCGCGGCAGGGTGGGTGCGAGGTCGACGTCGAACTGCGCTCCCTGGTGGCGCACTTGGCGTACGGCGCCGGGTACCGCCCAGTGCGGGGCGCCGGCCGCGCCGGACACGGCCGCGTCCTCCCAGCTGTCCCAGATCGCGCGGGCGACGGTGAGGAACTCCTCGGCGCGCCGGTAGCGGTCGGCGTGGTCGAGGTAGCCGCCGCGGCGGAAGTTGGCGCCGGTCCAGGCGTTGTCGGTGGTCACCACGTTCCAGCCGGCCCGGCCCTCGGAGAGCAGGTCGAGGCCGGACAGGCGGCGGGCGAGGTCGGCGGGTTCGTTGAAGGTGGTGTTGGACGTGCTGACCAGACCGATCCGGTCCGTCACGGCGGCCAGCGCGGCGAGTTGGGTGATGGCGTCCGGCCGTCCGGCGACGTCGAGGTCGTGGATCTGACCGTCGACCTCGCGCAGCCGCAGCCCCTCCCCCAGGAAGAACGCGTCGAACAGGCCCCGTTCGGCGGTCTGCGCCACGTGCCGGAAGTTGGCGGGGTCGATCTGCGAACCGCTGGCCGGGTCCGACCAGACGGTCCAGTGGTTGACGCCCTGGAAGAAGACACCGAAGTGGAGTCGGGCGTCCGGGCGGGGGACGTCGAGGGGGTCGGTGCGGGTCATCGGACATCCTCCTGGGCGGCCGCGGCGGCGTAGCGGTTGGCGGGCCGGTCGAGGCCCAGGTGGGTGCGCAAGGACGCGCCGGGCAACGGGCGTACGGCGTGCCGTCGTTCGAAGAGATGAGGCAGGACCAGCCCGGACAGTTCCGGGAGGTCCTCGTCCAACACCAGCGGGTGCAGGCGCACTCCGTCCACCACGCCTCTCAACTCCCCCAGCAGTACGGCGAGTCCGGCGGCCGAACCGATGTGGCGCAGCCGTCCCCGGTCACTCCAGGGCCCATGCCGCTCAAGGTCGGCGACGCGTTCCTCGGCCGTGGCGTAGGCGGTGTCGAGGGCGACTTCGACCTCGGCGAAGGTGCGCGGTGTTCCGGCGGCGGACGCGCTCGCGGTGACGGCGGCCAGGTCGCGGCCGTCGACGAGGGCGACGTCGAGGTGGTCGCCGGGCACGCGGTCGGGGTGGCCGAGCACGACGAGTTGGCCCTGAGGTGGACGCGGCACGATCGCCGGGCCCTTCACCGTGTAGGTGTCGCCGGTGAAGTCGACGTAGTGCAGCCGCTCGCGGTCGAGGTAGCGGCTGGTGGCGACGGAGCGGATGACGGCGTCGTCCTCCCAGGAGTCCCACAGGGCGCGGACGACCTCGACGCCGTCCCGGGACTCGCGGGCGCGGGCCGCGGCCCCGTCGACGAACGGGCGCCCCCAGACGGCCGCCGCCTCGGGCCGTGTCTCCTCGCTCACCACCCACCCGGCGCGCCCGACCGAGATGTGGTCCAGGGACGCCAACTGGCTTGAGACATGGAAGGGTTCGGCGTAGGTGAGCGGCACGACCGGCGCGACACCGACGACGCTCGTCGACGCGGCGACGAACGCGGCCCGCTCCACCGCGCCGATCCGGCCGACCGCGTCGGGGCCGGTGCCGGGCGGGAGCACGCCGTCGTCCAGGGTGAGCAGGGTGAACCCGGCGTTCTCCGCGGCGGCGGCGACGCGGGCCACCCGGCGCGGACTCAGCAGCCGGTCGGGCGAGTGGGCGGCGCGGCGCCAGGCCGCGGGATGTGCGCCGTCACCGTCGATTTCGAGGGCGAGCCGCAGGGCGGGGCCGGACATGGGGGTTCCTTCCGAGAACACGTCGAGACGGCCGGCCCGAGGGGCCGGCATGAGTCAGGGGCGTGCGGAAGGACGGACGGCGGAGGCGGTACGGCAGTAGTCGACATGCCGTCGGATGATCAGCCGCGCGCCCGGGACGGCACCGTGGGGTGCGGCGTCGCGTACGCGCATCGGGGCCTCCACCCGTCCGGGAACGATCGCCTCAACTTACGTCGTCGGCCCGGGAAGATGTCAATAAAGCGTTGGCCGTGCTCACGAGCGGACTGCTAACTTGCCGTAGGCCGTGACAACGCGCGAGGAGGTGAGACCCATGAACGCAGTATCCAGGTGGGTGCTCCCCCTCTTCTCCACGGTTGGGCCGGCGACCTAGAGGTCGCAGGGAGCGCCGCACGACAAAGCGCTCCCGAAAGGCAACACCCCATGAATTCACCGCACTTCCACTTCACCGCCGAGACCACGTCGAACGGCGTCGTCCAGCACGACTTCACCATGGGTGAGGTCACCGGCGCCCTCTGGTCGCCCGAATCCGGTGCCGACCGCGCGCCCCTGGTCCTGATGGGGCACGGCGGCGGCAACCACAGGAAGTCCCCCGCCATGACGGGCCGCGCCCAACTCCTCGTGGCGGACGGCGGTTTCCATGTCGCCGTCATCGACGCCCCCGGCCACGGCGGCCGCCCCCGCACGGCGCACGACGAGCGGGAGATCGCCACGATGCAGAAGGCGATGGCGGCGGGCGAACCGGTCGGCGAGATCGTCGTCCGCTACAACGCCCACCTCGCCGAACGCGCCGTACCGGAGTGGCTGGCGACCCTGGACGCCCTCCAGGAACTCCCGGAGATCGGCACCGAAGGACCCGTCGGCTATTACGGCCTGAACATGGGCACCGCGATCGGGGTACCGCTGACGGCCGCCGAACCCCGCATCACCGCCGCGGTGTTGGGCCTCTTCTGGTACGACGAGACCCTCGCCGAGGCGGCGCGGCGGATCACCGTCCCGATCGAGTTCGCGCTCCAGTGGGACGACGAGCACATCCCCCGCACGTCCGGTCTCGCGTTGTTCGACGCCTTCGCCTCGAAGGAGAAGTCGCTGCACGTCAACTCGGGCTCGCACAAGGAACTGCCCAGGTTCGAGGCGGACAGCGCGGTCCGCTTCTTCGCCCGGCACCTGACCGTCAGCGGCCCTGCGGAATAGCGCCTCAACCCGGCTGCGGCCCGGCGTCCTCTCCGAAATCCATCCCCGTCATGAGTTCGGAGAAGGCGCCGGCCGCGCCGGCGGACGTGAAGAGCCGGTCGAGCCGTGCGCGGGCCAGACCGCGGTGAAAAGGACCGGAGTCGGTGGCGTCACCGGCGTCATGGAGCATGCGGGTCATCCAGTGCGAGAACTCCTGGTCGCTCCAGACGCGGCGCAGGCACCGCCGCGAGTAGCCGCGCAGGGCCGTGTCGTCGTGGTCGTGGACGGAGTCCCGTACGGCTCGGGCGAAGAGATCGGCGTCGTAGAGAGCGAGGTTCATCCCCTTGCCGCCCATCGGCGAGACGATGTGCGCGGCGTCGCCGACGAGGAAGAGGCGGCCGTACTGCATCGGGTCGTGGACCAGGCTGCGGAGCCGGAAGATCTCACGGTCGGTGATCGGGCCGGAGACGAGGTCCGGGTCGCCGAGCCGGGTGCGCAGCGCGTCCCAGACACGGGCGTCGGACCAGGCGTCGGGGTGGTCGTCGGGCGGGCACTGGAGGTAGTAGCGGCTGGTGTACGGGCCGCGCGGGAAGTGGGCGGCGAAGCCCTGCGGGCTGACGGCCAGGAGCGGGTGGGCCGGCGGGGGCGCGTCAGCCAGGACCGTCAGCCAGCCGATCCCGTGGTCGAAGGCGTACGGCGTGAGGACGCCGTCGGGGACGGCGCCGCGGCTGATGCCGTGGTCGCCGTCGCAGCCCGCGACGAAGGAGCAGGTGATCGTACGGAGGCTGCCGTCCGCGGTGCGGTAGCGGACGGTGGGGTGGTCGCCGGTCAGGTCGTGCAGGGAGACGTCGGCGGCTTCGAAGCGCAGGTCGCCGCCGTCCTCCAAGTACGCGGCGGTGAGCTTCTGGACGAGCATCTGCTGGGGGCAGAGGCGGGCCGTGGGGCCTTCGGAGCCGTCGTAGTCGTTCACCAGATGGGGCTCGCCGTCGACCCGGAGCTCCAGGATGCCGTCGTGCGGGACGCCGCCCAGGACGCGGTCGGCCAGCCCCCAGGAGTCGAACATCCGCACGGCGCGGGTCTCGACGATGCCGGCCCGCTGGCGCTGTGCCACGTACTCGCGGGTCTGCCGTTCCAGGACGACACAGTCGATCCCGCTGCGCCGCAACAGGTTGGCGACGGTCAGCCCGGCCGGGCCCGCGCCGATCACCACCACGGTCGTGGATTCCGGCGGCTCGCTCAACTCCCGTGCAGTGTCGGTCACTTGACCACCTCCGGGAGCACCCTACCGACGCCGGGGGCCCGGCCGGCCGGCAGCCGGTCACTTCACCTCGATCGTCACCTTCCAGGTCTCGACGAGCAGGGGGCAGAGGCTGCCGGGGTCGGGGGCGCAGCGGCGTTGCGCGGTGACGGTGGCGGTGCCGGCGGATGCCGCGTGGAAGACGGCCGTGGCGTCTCCGGACGGGTACGTGGCGTCGGAAGCATGCCCGAGCACCGCGGAGTTACCGGACTCCGGAGCGGTCCAGGTGTAGGTGAATCCACGCTCGCGTGAGTGGGTGAGCCGGATCTCGACATCGCCACCGGAGCTTGCGGGCACCGTCCGGCCGTTGTCCGTGTTCGTGAGGACGACGCGCGCGACCAGGCGTGCGTGTGGTGCCTGGCTCGGGGCGGCCGCCGCCGGCGTCCCCGCGGATGTCGTGACGGCCACGAGGACCAGCCCCGCGGCTCCAAAAGCCGTGGACCACTTCGTTGCTCCCATGATTTCCTCTCCTCGCACCCGCCGGGCCGGCGGTCTCCGGAAGCGGCGAGCGTGCCGCCCAGCGGCACAACGTGGTGGAGGAGGACGGGTCACAGACAACCACCCGTTCGTGCGGACCTGTGCCGCAGCAATGCGTGTGTTATGAATCTTCACGCGTGACCGATAGGACAAGAAGACAGACAACCGTTCGACCGGCCCACGGGTGAGGACCGGTCGGGGTCGCCGATGCCGGGGTCCGCTCCCCGGGCTGCGGTGATCTTCCTTCCCAGGAGGACCTCCCGCATGTTTCGACGTATTGGCAGTGGCGTCGTCAGACACCCTGTCTGGACGATCGTGGCATGGCTGATCGCGGCGGTGGCGATTGTCGCCACCGCCCCCGGCCTGCCGTCCAACAGTGACGAGAGCAGTTTCCTGCCCAAGAGTTACGAGTCCATCAAGGCGGCGGATCTCCAGGTGAAGGCGTTCCCCAGCGCCTTCACGCCGTCCGCGATCGCGCTGTACCAGCGCACCGACGGCGGCAAGCTGACCGCCGCCGACAAACAGGATGTCGCCCGCATCACGACCGAACTGGGCAAGAAGCACATCGACCAGGTGCAGAAGGTGGTCCCCGGCCAGCCGTCCAAGGACGGCAGGTACACCATGACCCTGGTCCAGATGGACAGCAAGAACGCCGGTCAGCCGGTGCAGGCGGATGCCGCGAAGGTGTTGCGCGACGACGTCAAGCAGCTCGCCAAGGGCACCGACCTCGACGTGAAGCTCGGCGGTTCCGCCGCGCAGGCCCTCGACCAGCAGGACTCCTCGAAGCGCGGCGAGGCGCTGATCGGCATCGGGACCTTCCTCATCATCCTGGTGACCCTGCTGATCATCTTCCGCGCGCCGATCCTCGCCGTCCTGCCCCTGGTCCTGATCGGAGTGGTGGCGTCCATCGCCAACGGGCTGATCGCGTACGCCACCAAGCTGTTCGGCCTCCAGGCCAACAGTTCCGTCTCGTCGATCCTGATCGTCGTGCTGTTCGGCGTGGGCACGGACTACTTCCTGTTCCTGATGTTCCGTTACCGGGAACGTCTGCGGGCGGGTGACGAGCCGAAGCAGGCCATGGTCAACGCGGTCGCCCGGGTCGGCGAGGCCATCGCCTCGGCCGCCGGCGCGGTCATCATCGCGTTCCTCGCGCTGGTGCTGTCCACACTGGGCTTCCTCAAGCAGATGGGCCCGGCGCTGGCCATCTCGGTCACCGTCACCCTGATCGCGGGCCTGACCCTGATCCCGGCCGTGGTGTCGCTGATCGGGCCGAAGGTCTTCTGGCCCTCCAAGTCCTGGCAACAGGAGCCGCAGAACGCCCGGTTCGCGGCTCTCGGACGCGGTGTGCAGCGCCGGCCCGCACTGACCGCCGCGCTCTCCGGTCTCATCCTCGTCGCCCTGTCGCTGGGCACGCTCGGCTACAAGGCGACCTTCGACCTGGCCTCGGGTTCCATGCCCAAGACCAAGGAGTCGATGGTCGTCCAGGACGAGATGCAGAAGGCGTACTCGGCGGGCGCCGCCGCCCCGACCGACGTCTACCTCTCCAGCACCGACGGCCGGCCGCTCGACAGGGCCGGTTTCACCGCCTACGCGGAGAAGCTCGGGGCCGTCGACGGGGTCGCGAATGCCCGTATGAGCCAGGTCAACCAGGCCGGTACGACGGCGGACTTCACCGTCACGCTGAAATACGAGGCGTCCACGGAGAAGGCGATCGACGCCGTGGGCCGGGTGCGGGACGTCGCGCACTCCTCCGCGCCCGACGGCACCGAGGCCCTGGTCGGCGGCATGTCCTCGATCTACAAGGACATCAACAGCGCGGTCAACCACGACTACCGGACCGTGTTCCCCGTCGCCGCCCTGCTGATCATGCTGATCCTGGGGCTGCTCCTGCGCAGTGTCGTCGCACCGTGGTACCTCATCGCCTCGGTGGGTCTCGGCTTCGGCGCCACTCTCGGCGCGACCGTCTGGATCTTCCAGGACGCGCAGGGACACCCGGGGCTGATGTTCATGCTCCCGGTGATCATGTATCTCTTCGTGGTCGCCATCGGCACGGACTACAACATCCTCATGATCGCCCGGCTCCGCGAGGAGGCCCGCGAGGGCCGCGATCCACGCGAGGCGGCGAGCATGGCGCTACGGCACGCGGGGCCGACCGTGGCCGCGGCCGGTTTCATCCTCGCGGCGACCTTCGCCACGATGATGCTGGCCGGCAACGCGCTGCTCACGGAGATGGGTTTCGCCGTCTCCTTCGGCATCGCCGTCGCCGCCTTCGTGATGGCGATGTTCTTCACGCCGAGCCTCACCGCCCTGATCGGCCACGCCGCCTGGTGGCCCGGCCACGCCGACCGCACCCCGGAGACCGCGGGCATCGGTTCCGACGCCACTGGGCCGGCCTCCGGCACAGGGGACCAGGACTCGGTGAGCCAGCGTCCGGCGGGCCGCCGCAACTGACGACCAACAACCAACAACACCGCGGGGCCTGTCCACCGATCCGTACGACCGGCGGACAGGCCCCGCACTGTTGCTCCCGATGGCATCCGACGCGGGACATGTGGGACTCACCGAGTTCGTCGGCGGTCGGCGTGACCGCGCGCAAGCAGTCTGTTTCGAACCCTACGGACGGGGCACTAGCGAGCGCAGTCCAGTGCTTCGGCAAGCAGGCACGCTTCCTTCCCGTCCGAGGAGTGTCATCGTGCCCCTTCCCTCTCATAGCGACCGCGTGTCGACGAGTCCGGGCTCCGCCGAGAACGTGGAGGCCTGACGTGATCGTGCCGAACCCGGCAGTGCTGCAACAGGCGGTCGACCGTTACCTGGCACTGGCGGCCGACGGGGACATGGCCGTCGCCGTGCCCCTGCAGAACGCCGCCTACACCCTGTGCGTGCTGACCGGCACCCGCACCGTGGAGGAGGCCATGGCCGCCGTACGTCTGCTGCACTCCCGCGCCACGGTGTCCGGTGCCTCCTGTCGGCAGCCGTTCGCCGTCTCCTCGGGCTCCTCGGGCGGAAACGCTTCCGGGGAACGGAAGTTGGTGTCGTGACCCAGCGCCCGGGCAGCACTCCGCTGAAGGTCGGCACGACCGGCTTCGTGGTGCTGGCGGACGACGAAGGGGCCGTCGTCGCCGTCGAGTTGGTGTACCGGCCGGACGACTGTCTGGCGGTACGCCTGGTGTTGCTCGGGCCCGACGACATCGAAGTCACCTGGGCCTTCGCCTGGGAACTGCTCGCGCTGGGCCTGGTGTTCCCGGCGGGCGACGGAGACATCACCGTACGACCCGCGCCGGGCCCGATCGCGGGCGTCGAGGTGGCCCTCGTCTCACCGTCCGTCGCCCGCGTGTGGCTGCCCGCGGAGAACACCGCGGACTTCGTGCGGAGGGTACGGAAGAGAGTCGGCCGGGACATCGGCGGTATCGCTCCGGCGCTCGACCTGGAACTCGCCGCGATCACCAGTGGGGCGTAGGAGGCGGCCCGCGTCGTGCCGGCCTACACGCTCGGGTCCCAGGCCAGGAGCAGGTCGAAGAGACGTGGGTCGCCTTCCACCTTCAGGGAGTTCACCGGGATGCGGGCGTACAGGGCCAGGACCAGGTCACGGGCCGCGCCCTGGAGAGTGGCGTCGGCCGGGTCCGGGGCCTCGCCGGAATCGGCGGCGGGCGCGGGGAGTTCGGTGACCCGTGCGCCGTCGGCGGAGAGCGAGAGGCGCCAGGAACGGCCCTCGGTGGCCTGGTAGTCGACGACAGCGGGCTCGTGCGGCCAGGAGTCCGTCCCGGCGCAGCAGGTGGACAGGAACTCGTCGACACCGTCGAGCGCCGCCTCGTCCGGGAGCGGCTGGGCAGCCCCCGAGGTGATCTGGGCGTCGTACGTGTGCACCATGGCCTCCTGGACCTGGTGCCGGGCCACGGCGCCGGAGGTCTGCGGAGACCGCGACCCGCCCCACCATGTCCAGCAGCCGCGATCCGGGCCGAACTCGCGCAGCGCGCCCAGCAGTTGGTCCGTGGACTCGGCCGACCAGGCCAGCAGGGCCGCAGGCTCCCGCGGCGCTTCCGGGACGGTCACGTCGGGGCGGGCGTCGGCAGGCCCCGCGGCGACGATGGCGGCCCAGCTGCGGTGCACCCCGCCCAGGTGCTGCACCAGATCCCGCAGCGTCCACTCCGGGCAGGTCGGCACCTGTACGTCGAGGCTCGGCGCGGAGGCGATCGCGGCCCGGAACGCGACCGACCGTTCGTCGATCAGCCGCAGCAGGACGGGAAACTCCAGGATCTCTGTCACGCGGAGTGTCTACCACCGTGCTTCGACAACCCGCCAACGAATTCACGGCCGCCCGGAGTCACTTCTCCCCAACGGTCAGCCTTCCAGGGCCTGTTGAACCGTCGGGTGACAGTCGATGAATCCGTCGATACCGACGAGCTGGATGATGCGCAGCACGGGTGGGGCGGCCTCGGCCAGGCGCAGCCAACCGCCTGCCGCCGCGAGAGCCGTCCGCACGGCGATGAGAATGTTGATGCCGCTGGAGTCCATGAAGGTGACATGGCGCAGGTCGATGACAACGCGCGGTGCGGCGCCCTCCGGCAGCTCCAGCGCCTTCCTCAGCGAGCCGCCCGTCTCCTGGTCGATCTCTCCGGCAACAGTCACGACCAGGGTGCCGTCGACGACGTCGGTCCTGACCGACAACCGCCCCGGCTGCCCCGCGTGTTCGGTGTCCACCATCTGTCCTCATACACAAGTCGGTGAGCGCTACGGATCAGGATTTCATCCGAAGTGCTGCCCCGCATCGTACGGTTGATGCTTGTGTCCGGTGGAGCTGTCCGACGGAGCCGGCAGAGATTGACGGAGTGCGCGTTGCTTGACGGGGTATGCGCCGGGCACGCGGAAGGGGGTGAAACGATCCGGATGGAACCAGATTCATCGGAGGACGACGACACAGCGCCGCAGGCCCGGGCCCTGCGGTCCACCGTGGCGTTGGACGGGGACGGTTCGTGCATCGCCGAGGCCCGCCGGCTCGCCGCGACATTCCTCGCCCGGGCCCAGGCCGAATATGGACTGCCGGTGTCGGCTCGTGCCATCGACCTCACGCAGCTGGTCGTCAGCGAGTTGGTCACCAACGCCCGGAAGTACGCGCCCGGCCCTGTGTTGATGGATCTACGGATCGTCGACGCCCTGGTCGAGGTGGAGGTGTGGGACTCCGACCCGGTCCTGCCGGTCGCCCGTGCCGCCGACGCCCAACGGGTGGGGCAGCACGGCCTGGAGATCGTACGGGCCGTGGCACGCGGCTTCGAGGCCCAGCGCGAACCGGTCGGCAAACGCATCACCGCCCGCATCCCCTTGACGGACACCCCGGATGGCACGCCGTAGGCGTGAGCGCTCCGGATCGCCGGCGGGTGGGACACAAGTGCCGTGTCACGGTCTACGTCCTCAACTATGTTGCCTGTCCGGCCACTTGAAGCATCGGCAAGGAAGCGTGCCCGGACCGGGATCGGCGGTCAGGCGTTCACCGTCTCGGCGTGGTGGACGAACTCCCCGATCCGGTCGGCGAGTTCGGGCCACAGTTCCGGCGGAAGGTTGTGGCCCATTCCCTCCAGGATCAGCAGGTCGGCGCCCGGTACGGCGGCGGCCGTGGCGCGGCCGCCGCTGATGTCGCAGACGATGTCGGCGGCGCCGTGCACCACCAGGGTGGGTACGCACAGTGACCGCAGCCGTTCGGTGCGGTCGCCCGTGGCCACCACCGCGAGGCCCTGGCGCTGGATGCCGAGGGCGTCGTAGCCCCGGTCGAAGACGCGTCCCGAACGCTCGGCCGCAGCGGTCGCGTCGAACGCGAAGCCCGGGGACACGGCGAGCCGCAGGGCGCGCACCTGCCACTCGACGAAGGCCTCCCGGTCCTGCGGTGGTGCTCCCAGTTCGGCGAACAGGGAGAAGTCGGCCTCCCCGACGCCGGGTTCGCCGGTCGTGGACATCATCGAGGTGAGCGAGCGGGTCCACTCCGGGTACTCGATCGCGATCATCTGGGCGATCATCCCGCCCATCGAGGAGCCGACGAGGTGGACGCCGGTGAGGCCGAGCGCGTCGAGCAGGCCCACGGTGTCGGCCGCCAGGTCGGAGAGTGTGTAGGACGCCGTGGAGAGGTCGCCGGCCAGGGCCGCCGCGAAGTCCGGCACGGGTGCGTCGCGGAAGTGGGTCGAGCGGCCGGCGTCGCGGGTGTCGACCCGGATCACGTGCAGACCCCGGTCGACCAGAGCCTGGCAGAATCCCTCCGGCCAGTTGATCATCTGGGCGCCGGCTCCCATGATCAGGAGGACCGGCGGGGCCTCCGGGTCACCGAAACGTTCGTAGGCGATCTCGGTTCCGGACGGGCCGACGTTCCGTACTGTCAGTTCTGGCATGGCCGAAGCGGTAGCCATCGCACGGGCGGGAGAGATCGAACCACGGTCTGACGTTTTTCGCTCCGCCCCCGGGTTACGGTGGAAGCGGCCAGGAGTTCCCTCGACACGCGGAACTCCCTCGCCTCACCTAGAGTGTTGTGGACGACGTGCTCATTCCGGTCGCCTCTCGCCGCTGACCCTTTGCCGTCGATTCCCCGTGTGACGTACTCAAGAAGTTCGATCAAGAAGTTCGATCATTTCGAGAGGAACACACCATGCCCTTCGCCACCAGTACGGACGGCACACAGATCTTCTTCAAGGATTGGGGATCGGGGCAGCCCGTCGTCTTCTCCCACGGCTGGCCGCTGACCGCCGACGCGTGGGATCCGCAGCTGAAGTTGATGGCCGACAACGGATTCCGGACCGTAGCCCACGACCGGCGTGGAGGCGGGCGTTCCGGTCAGCCCTGGGACGGCAACGACCTCGACACGTACGCCGACGACCTGGCCTCGGTCATCGAGGCCCTGGATCTCCGCGACGTGATCCTGGTCGGGCACTCGACCGGCGGCGGTGAGGTCACCCGCTACATCGGACGGCACGGCTCCGGCCGGGTCGCCAAGGCCGTCCTGGTCGGCGCGATCCCGCCGCTCATGCTCAAGACGGACGCCAACCCGGAAGGGCTGCCGATCGAGGTCTTCGACGAGATCCGCAAGGGCGTGGAGACGGACCGTTCGCAGTTCTACAAAGATCTCAGTGCCCCGTTCTTCGGCGCCGACCGGGCCGATTCGACCGTCACCCAGGGAACCCGTGACGAGTTCTGGCTCTGGAGCATGACCGTGGGAATCAAAGGCGCCTATGACTGTGTCAAGGCATTCTCCGAGACCGACCTCACCGAAGACCTCAAGAAGATCGACGTCCCCACATTGATCGTGCACGGCGACGACGACCAGATCGTTCCCATCGTGGCCTCCGGCGACAAATCCTCGAAACTCGTCAAGGACGCGGTCTACAAGGTCTACCCGGGCGCTCCGCACGGCCTGGCGATGGTGCCGAAATTCGCCGAGCGGTTCAATTCCGATCTTCTCGAGTTCGCCCGGAGTTGATCGCTGCGGCCCCGGCGCCGAGTCCTCCCGGGGCGTTTGAGTCCGCGCCCGGCGGGGACCCGAACGGTTGACTCAAGGGACCGAACATTCCACACACAGAGAGAGAAGTTGAAGCGCTGTGACCGCGCGCACCGTAAAGAAGGAAGAACTGCATCTGCCGCCCGAGACCGGTTGGGCGAAGGCCCGTCGCCGCGGCGGCAAGGCAGTACGGACCTGCATCCCACCCGTCGACGACAGCAGCGCGACACCGCCTCCACAGACACTCACCGAGGGCAACATCGTCAGAGGGGACGACTGACGAGCCGGAGGAACAGGGGCCGGAAGACGGGCCGGAGGCAGAAGGCCTCCGGCCCTCGGCATGGCATGGCCCGGTGACGGAAGCGAGGGAAGTCGGCTTCCGGGGTACCCGTAGGTCCGTACCGGACGGACACCCCCCACCGGAAGGACCCCGCCCATGTCCACCAAAGTCTCCGACCACCTCCTCCAGCGATTGCGCGAATGGGACGTCACGCATGTCTTCGCCTACCCGGGCGACGGCATCAACGGCCTGCTCGCCGCCTGGGGCCGCGCGGACGACAACCCCCGCTTCGTCCAGGCTCGGCACGAGGAGATGGCCGCGTTCGAGGCCGTCGGATACGCCAAGTTCTCCGGCCGGGTCGGTGTCTGTGCCGCCACCTCCGGACCCGGCGCCATCCATCTCCTCAACGGCCTCTACGACGCGAAGCTCGACCACGTCCCCGTCGTCGCGATCGTCGGGCAGACCAACCGCAGTGCCATGGGCGGCAGTTACCAGCAGGAGGTCGATCTGCTGAGCCTCTACAAGGACGTCGCCTCCGACTACTGCGAGATGGTCACCGTTCCGGAGCAGTTGCCGAACGTCCTCGACCGGGCGATGCGCACCGCCATGGCGCGCCGCTCGGTGACCGCCGTGATCATCCCGGCCGACGTCCAGGACCTCCCCTACGCCCCGCCCGAGCACGCGTTCAAGATGGTGCCGTCCAGTCCCGGCATGCCGCACTACACGGCGGTGCCGGACGACGACGATCTGCGGCGGGCCGCCGATGTGCTCAACTCCGGTGGAAAGACAGCCGTCTTGATCGGGCAGGGCGCGCGGGGCGCCCGTACGGAGGTGATGGCGGTCGCCGACCGGCTCGGTGCCGGGGTCGCCAAGGCGCTGCTCGGCAAGGACGCGTTGGACGACGGCCTGCCCTATGTCACCGGCGCGATCGGGCTGTTGGGCACCCGGCCGTCGTACGAGATGATGCGCGAGTGCGACTCGCTGCTGGTGATCGGGTCGTCGTTCCCCTACTCGCAGTTCCTGCCGAAGTTCGGCAGGGCGCGGGGCGTGCAGATCGACATCGATCCGCACATGGTGGGGCTGCGCTATCCCTTCGAGGTGAATCTCGTCGGTGACGCCGCCGCGACGCTGCGTCGGCTGCTGCCGTTGCTGGAGCAGATGGAGGACCCGGCGTGGCGGGTCAAGATCGAGGCCAATGTGGCCCGTTGGTGGGAGGTCATGGAGCGGCGGGCCGCCGTCGAGGCCGATCCGGTCAACCCGGAACACGTCGTGCGCGCGCTCAGCGGCCTGCTCCCGGACGACGTGATCCTGTCCGCCGACTCCGGTTCGGCCGCCAACTGGTATGCCCGGCACCTGAAGTTGGGCGGTGCGATGCGCGGCTCGCTGTCGGGGACGCTCGCCACGATGGGTGCGGCTGTGCCGTATGCCATCGGTGCGAAGTTCGCGCACGGGGACCGGCCCGCCATCGCGCTCGTCGGGGACGGGGCGATGCAGATGAACGGCATGGCCGAGCTGATCACCGTCGCCAAGTACTGGCAGGAATGGGCCGATCCGCGGCTCGTCGTCGCCGTGCTCAACAACCGCGATCTGAATCAGGTGACGTGGGAGATGCGCGGCCTGGAGGGCGCCCCGCAGTTCCTGCCCTCGCAGTCGATCCCCGATGTCGCCTACGCCGACTTCGCCCGCTCGCTGGGCCTGACCGGTATCCGCGTGGAGAAGCCGGACGAGGTGACCAGCGCCTGGGAGAGCGCCCTGTCCGCCGACCGCCCGTGCGTGCTGGACTTCGTGACCGACCCCGCCGTACCGCCGATCCCGCCGCACTCCACCCTGGAGCAGATCGAGGCCGCCGCGTCCTCCGTCCTCAAGGGCGACAGTGACCGCGCCGCCGTACTCAGGCAGGGGTTCAAGGCCAAGATCCAGGATCTGCTGCCCGGCGGAGGGCACTCGGGCCATTCGTGACGTATCGCTCAGGAACGGGATGTCTGACCGCGCCGGACAGGGGCACCCGTGACCAGGTAAGGAACCGCACGCCCTACCGAATGACCTGAGGTGAACCATGACCGAGGAGATCAAGGACCTGACCCCGAAGTACACCGTTCCCGGTATCCGGCGCGAGGCCGCGGGCCGGCTGATCGGCGTGCTGCGACTGCGGCTCCACTCGCTGAACGACCTCCACCTGACGTTGAAGCACGTGCACTGGAACGTCGTCGGGCCGCACTTCATCGCCGTGCACGAGATGATCGACCCGCAGGTCGACCGGGTGCGCGAGATGGCCGACGACGTGGCCGAGCGCATCGCCGCGCTCGGCGGGGTCGCGCCGGGCACTCCGGGCGCACTGGTCGCCGAGCGCACCTGGGACGACTACTCCATCGGCCGGGCCGACGCCATCGCGCACCTCGGCGCGCTCAACCTCGTCTACACCGGGTTGATCGAGGACGTCCGCGCCGGCATCAAGGAGGCGGGCGAGATCGACCCCGCCACCGAGGACCTGCTGATCGAGCAACTGCGCCACCTGGAGCAGTTCCAGTGGTTCGTGCGGGCGCACCTGGAGAGCGCGGGCGGCACGCTCGCCACCGGTGACGCGCACTCGGAGTCCGAGGCGGCCGCGAAGGGCGCCGAGCTCGGCTGACCGGCCCGCGACCCGCACCGAATTCCCCCTGCTCGACCGCATGTCGGCACCGGCACCCGTGAAACTTGCCGTTTGACAACTATGGCCATGAGGCAAGAAAGTAGCGGGTGTCGTCGCAGCAGGGGGAAGGATCTGGGATGTCCCGGTCGGCGGGGGCCACTCAGCGCGTCGGCCACGAACAGCGGGCAGTCGCCGGGTGGGCGGCTGTCGGACGGCTCGGTCAGGCGGTACGGCTGCCGGACGAGTCGTCGTGGTCGTGTATCTGCGCCGCCGCCACCGCGCAGAACGCCTCGAGGCCGGTGAGGAGCGCGCTGCGCCCGGCGGCCGGCATCTGTTCCAGCACCGCGCCGAGCGCCTCCTCGCGCCGGGTCCGCAGGTCCGACAGGAAGGACCGCCCCAGACTGCTGAGGTACAGGCGAACCTCGCGCCGGTCCGTGGGGCTCACCTCGCGCTCGACGAAGCCGGCGGCCTGGAGACGGTCGCACAGCCGGCTGGTCGACGGGGGTGTCGAGGCGAGGTGGTCGGCGAGGGTGCGCAGATTGATGCCCTCGTGGTGCTCCAGGATGAACAGAACCCGCAGCTGCGAGGCGGACGCGGGCGCCGTCGAGGCGCGCCCCCACAGGACTTCCAGCAGTTCCGCGGCCGTAGAGGTGACGCGCGCGACCTCGTCGGGTTCGGGGCGGGGGTGGAAGGACGTCACGGTCACACTCTCGCAGGCACAGGGACGGGCCACAGCCTACTAGGCACGCGCAACGGACACGGATGGACGAGACGACACGCGGCGCCGGGGCCGTACGGCCCACCGCAGAGCGGGCGACGCGTGCCTCGGGTGAGAGATTGGCATACCTACGATCGTGAACAGATTCTTGGCTGTCGAGCGGGCGCTGCGCACGGCGGCTCCCCACGAACTGCCCGACGTCGTCGGGCAGTTGCTGGGTCGGCACTACGCGGCGGACTCCGTGGACCTGCTCATGGCCGACTACGGCCTGACCGTGCTGCAACCCGTGACCGAGCTTCCGCACACCCTGCCTCCGGTCTCCGTGCACAACACCCCGGCGGGCCGCGCCTTCGGTGCCCAGGAACCGTTCATGGAGGGCAACCTCGGCGACGGCAGCGTGCGCGCCCACCTGCCGATCAGCGTGCGCGGGGACCGGCTCGGCGTGCTCTCGGTGACGCTGCCGGGCGGCGACCACGCGCGCGCGTGCCTTCCCGAACTGACCGAGCTGGCCGAGGTGTTGGGGCACGAGGTGCTGGTCGCCGAGCGCGACACGGACCTGTATCTGCGGGCCAGGCGCAAGGACCGGCTCACGCTGGCCGCGGAGATGCAGTGGCAGCTGCTGCCCGGCCGCTCGTGCTCCCGCTCCGAGTTCGACCTGGGCGCGCAGCTGGAGCCCGCGTACGCGATCCACGGGGACAACTTCGACTGGTCCGCGACGGCCGACCACCTCACGCTCTACGTCTCGAACGGCATGGGCGAGGGCATAGAGGCATCGCTCCTGACGAACCTGACGGTCAACGCCCTGCGCAACGCGCGCCGGGCGGGCATCCCCCTCGCCGACCAGGCGGCCCTCGCGGACCAGGCCGTGTATGCCCACTATCAGGGCCGTGGCCACATGTCGGTGTTGATGTTCGACTTCGACCTCACCACCGGGCGGGCCCGGGTGGTGGACGCCGGATCGCCGCAGACGCTGCGGCTGCGTGACGGGGTGGTGGAGCGGATCGCGTTCGACGCGCAGTTGCCGCTGGGCATGTTCGAGGAGACCGACTACGTCGAGCAGGACTTCCGGATCGAGCCCGGCGACCGGCTCCTCTTCGTCAGTGACGGGGTGTACGCCGTCGCCTCGCCCAAGGGCGAGGCCTACGGGGACGCGGCGCTGGCGCGGGCGATCCAGCACACCAGGCTGCTGCCCGCCGCCGAGGTGCCGCGGGCCGTTCTGCGCGAGCTGACCGGACATCGCGGCACGCCGACCCCGGACGACGACGCCTTGGTGGTGTGCCTGGACTGGCGGGGGCGGTGAGGTGCGCCCCGCCGTACCCCGCACCCACCGGCGTGACGCTAGTGTGAAGACACTGAGCCGGAAGGGTGAACGCCGTGAGCACCTCTGAGCCGCTCCCCTCTGTGGAGAGCGAGTTGCGGTCGGCCCCGCCCAACGCTCTGGTGGAGACGGCCCGCCGCCTGCTCGGTGACCGCGCCGGAGCCCGGGACGTCACCCTCCTCCTCGCCGATTACGGCCTGCGCGTGCTGCGTCCGGTCGCCCCGCTGCCGGGCACCGGCGAACCGCTGTCCGCCTACGACGGTCCGGCGGGACGCGCGTTCACCGTCCAGACGCCCGTCGTCGAACCGCCGAAGGACGGCACGGCCACCGTGCACCTGCCCGTCACCGTGCGCGGCGACCGGCTCGGCATCCTCTCCGCCCGGCTGCCCGCCGCCGGCGCCGACCGGGCCGGGGTGGACCGGCTCGCCGAGTTCGCCACCGCGCTGGGCCACGAGATCGCCACGGCGGAACGCGACACCGACCTGTACCTCCTGGCCCGCCGTACGCGACGGCTCACCCTGGCCGCCGAGATGCAGTGGCAGCTGCTTCCGGGGCGCGGCTGCGGTCGCCCGGAGTTCGTGATCGGCGCCCATCTGGAGCCCGCGTACACCGTCGGCGGCGACAACTTCGACTGGAGCACCGACGGCAGCCGGCTGACCGTGACGGTCACCGACGGCATGGGCCGCGGCATCGACGCCTCCCTGCTCACCAGCGTCACGGTGGGCGCCCTGCGCAACGCCCGCCGGGCCGGCGTGAGCCTCTCGGACCAGGCCCGCCTGGCCGACCAGGCCGTCTACGCCCAGTTCGGCGGCAAGGTGTACGCCTCGACCCTGCTGCTCCGCCTAGACCTCGCGACCGGCACGGTCCACGCCGTCGACGCGGGCTCGCCCCGGCTCTACCGCCGCCGCGGCGACACCGTGCGGCAGATCGAACTGGAGGCACAGCTCCCGCTCGGCATGTTCGAGGAGACGGCCTACGAGGAGCAGATCTTCACCGTACGGCCCGGAGACCGGCTCGTGGCGGTGAGCACCGGCGTCCACGGGGCCCGTTCCCCGGAGGGCGCCCTGTTCGGCGAGGAAGCCCTGCGCCGGGCTCTCGACGCGGCGCCGACGCAGGCTCCGCAGGAGGTCGCGCGCTCGGTGGTGGCGAGCCTGGTCGAGCACTTCGGCAGCACGGACCTGACCGCCGACGCCGCCGTTGTCTGCCTGGACTGGAACGGACGCGGCACCGACTCAGCGTGAAGCGCAGGTTCACCCGTCTTCCGTGGGCGGCGGATGGCGGAGCGTCGCGACGAACGCCCGCAGGCCGAGCTCCAGGGCCGCGCGGTCGTCCGGTTCCATGCCGCGTACGACCTCGGTCAGCGCCCGGGACCTGAGTTCGGCCACCTCCGCGAGCACGTCGCGGCCGTGCGTGGTGAGGCGCAGTTGTATTTCCCTGCGGTTGTGCGGTGCGGCCTCCCTGAGCAGCAGCCCGGCCGCCTCCAGCCGGTCGCACAGTCTGCTCACCGTGGGCAGCCCGGCGTCGAGCCGGTCCGCCAGCATGGTCAGGTTCGCGCCCGGTGTGGCCTCCAGGGCGTGCAGGGCGCGCAGTTGATGGGGGGAGAGTCGTACCGACGCCTCGGCCGCCGCCGTGGTCCACAGGTCGGCCAGGCCGTCCACGGCATCGGCGATCCGGCCCGCGACGGCGTCCGTGCCGTCCGCTTGCGCCGGTTTCCGGTCCGCCTCCCCGTGCGCTGCCACGAGTTCGACACCTCAGGGAAGTCGGCAGTGTGGTGATTCGCCGCTCATGGGGTTGGCCTACCCGAGATTCCCACCCCCAAGCGGACCCGTCTCCGGAGCTTGGCCGCCCGCTCAGTCGCGGTCGGGGTACAACACGGCCGAGATCCGCTGGTGCAGGTCGTGCTGGGGTCGGCCGGGTGCGGTGGGCGCGGCCTCGCGCACCGACTGGGCCAGCGTGCGGAGTTTGACGTTGGCGTACTGGGAGTGGCGGCGCAGGACGCGCATCGCGATGTCCGCGTCGATGCCGTAGAGGCCCATGAGCACGCCGCGCGCGAGGTCGATGTCCTCCTGCGAGACGCGGGCCCGCTCGATGTCGGAGTCGGCGGTACGCCGTGCCGCCTGCCGTACGGACTTCGTCACGTCGACGGCGAACCCGCGCAGCACCACCACCTCGCCGTCGTCTCCGGTCCGGCCGTCGCCGACCAGGACGACGCTGCGTTCCTCACCCGGCGTGCCGACCACGCGGATGTAGCAGCTGAAGGGCATACCGGTGGTCCTGCCGTGTTCCAGGGCACTGTCGAGGCCGGCCTGGTCCTCGCCGTGGACGTGGCCGCGCAGCAGTTTGGCGGTGGGCGTGACGGCGTCGGGGTCGTAGCCGAGCAGCCGGAACATCTCGTCCGACCACCACCAGGTGTCCTCCGGCAGCCTGTGCAGGAACACCCCGGTGATCTCGTCGGAACGGTCGTCCTCCGACACCATGGCCCTCACCAACTCGACGTCCGTCTCATCACCTCGTACCCGAGACCCTAGTCCCTCAGCCGAAGCGGTGGGGCAGCCGGACGACCTGCACGAAGAAGTCGTCGATCTGCCGGACCGCGGCGATGAACTGGTCGAGGTCGACCGGCTTGGTGACATAGGCGTTGGCGTGCAGTTTGTAGCTGCGCAGGATGTCCTCCTCGGCCGACGACGTGGTCAGGACGACGACGGGGATGTGCGCCAGTTCGGGGTCGGACTTGATCTTCTCCAGGACCTGACGGCCGTCGTACTTCGGCAGGTTGAGGTCGAGGAGGATCAGGTCGGGCTGCGGGGCGTCGGTGTGGTCGCCGCGCTTGTAGAGGAAGTCGAGAGCCTCCTCGCCGTCCCGGACGACGTGCAGGGTGTTGCCGATCTTGTTGTCCTCGAAGGCTTCCCGGGTCATCAGTTCGTCGCCCGGATCGTCCTCCACGAGGAGGACGTCGATCGGGGTCGCGTCGGGGAGGGTCATGTCAGGGCCTTCTCGTCTGTGGAGGTGGAGGGGCCGGTCCCGTCGCCGGGTCCGGCGGTGTCGGTGGCTTCGATGCCTTCGGTGGCAGGGGTCGCGTCGGCGGCCTCGTCGGCTTCGTCGGCGGACGGGAGCGTGAAGCAGAAGCGGGTGCCCTCGCCGACCCGGGATTCGATCCAGATCCGGCCGCCGTGGTGTTCGACGATCTTCTTGCACAGGGCGAGTCCGATGCCGGTGCCGCCGTAGGCCTCGCGGCTGTGCAGCCGCTGGAAGATGACGAAGACCTTGTCGGTGAACTCCTCGGGGATGCCGATGCCGTTGTCGGCGACGCACAGCAGCCACATGCCGGGGTTGTCGGGGTCGGGGTCGCAGGTGACGGTCACGTGCGGGGCGCGGTCCGGGTGCCGGAACTTCAGGGCGTTGCCCACGAGGTTCTGCCAGAGCATCGTCAGCAGCGTCGGGTCGCCGACGATCTCGGGCATGCTCTCGGGCCGGTCGATCCGGGCCTCCGACTCCTCGACGGCCGCCGCGAGGTTCCGCAGTGCCTTGTCCAGCACCGGGCCGAGACCGACCCGCTCCCGGGTGTCGTCGAGGCGCCCGACACGGGAGAAGGTGAGCAGGTCGTTGATGAGGACCTGCATGCGTTTGGCGCCGTCGACTGCGAAGTCGATGTACTGCAGGCCGCGGTCGTCGAGCTTGTCCCCGTACCGCTTCTCCAGCAGCTGACAGAACGAGGCGACCTTGCGCAACGGCTCCTGAAGGTCGTGCGAGGCGACATAGGCGAACTGCTCCAACTCGGCGTTGGACCGGCGCAGTTCGACGGCCTGCGCGTCCAGCTCCGCGGCCTGGCGGCTGAGTGCCTCCTCCTGGTCGCGGGAGGCGTCGAGCTCGGCCACGATCCGTCTGCGCATGCCCTCGACGGCTCCGGCGACCGCGGTGAGGTCGACCGGGCCCTCCCCGGTGATGCGGTGCGCGAAGTCGCCCGCCGCGACCTGTTCCGACGCCTTGCTCAGCGCCTCCAGGGGCCGGGTCACCAGCAGTCGTACGAGTACGGCGAGGGCGACGCCGGTCAGCAGGAAGGCGGCGATCATGCCGCTGAGGACGGTGTTGCGTACCGTCCGCTGGTGGGCGAGGTGGGCGCGGCCCTCCTTCACGGCTTTCGCGAGGTCGGCGTTCTGCTCGGCCCAGAGGGTGCGCAGATGGTCGAACTCGTGCTTGCCGCTGTCCACGGTGGCCTGGTCGACGGCGTGCGGCCGGCCGGGGGTGACGGCGGCGGCGAGGGGCTCGGCGTAGTCCTGTCGCCAGGCGGCCGCTCCGCGTTCAACCGCGCGCAGATCCGCGAGCAGTTCGGGCCGGTCATGGAGTTGTTCGCGCAGGCGGGCGACCGAACGGGCCTCGTCCCTCTTGCCGCTGGTATAGGGGGTGAGGAACTGCTTGTCGGCGGCGATCGCGTAGCCGCGGATGCCGGTCTCCTGGTTGACCAGGGCGGCCTGGAGCCGGTACGCCTCGGTCTGGGCGGGCTGGACGCGCAGCAGCAGATCGTCGGTGACCCGGGCCGTCTGGCTCAGCAGGTTGGCGCCGATCGCGGTGCCGATCACCACCAGCAGCACCATGAGCGACAGCGCCAGGAAGAACCATCCCTGCACCGTCAACCGGCGCCCGATCCCTGTTCCGCCCGCCATGTCCCTCACCGTTCGTCTCGTTTCGACACCCTCTCGTCCCACCTGCTCGTTTCCGGCGGAGTGAATCACGTCCGGGCCGGCTGCTTCATGTCCAGTGCAGGTGCAGCACGGCCACGTCGTCCGCCAGGCCGCCCTGCGCCTCGGCCAGGCTCTCGGCGGAGGCGATGAGTTCATCGACGAACGGCTCCGGTGCCAGTGCGGCCCTCTCCCGTGCGAGCCGTAGCAGCCCGTCCTCCCCGAGGCGCTCCGAGCCGCGTCCGACGTGCCCCTCGAAGAGGCCGTCGGTGAACAGCACCACGGCGGCGTCCGTCGGGACGGCCAGTTCCTCGACCGGCCAGTCCGCGAGGCCGGGGACCACGCCCAGCGCCGGACCACCGGGCACCTCCACCCACTCCACCCGGCCGCCGTCCCGCATCAGCAGCCCGTGGTGCCCGGCCCGCACCACGCGGGCCGTACGTTCGCCAGGTGCGGCGGCGAGGCTGACGAGGGTGGCGAAGACCTCGCTCCGGGCGCGCTCGGCGACCAGGAGTTCCTCCAGGCGGGCCACCTGTTCGGCGCCCGTGACACCGCTGAGCACCAGGGTGCGCCAGGCGATGCGCAGGGCCACCCCGAGGGCGGCCTCGTCGGGCCCGTGCCCGGACACGTCACCGACCACCGCGTGGACGGTGCCGTCGACGCTCTGCACGATGTCGTAGAAGTCGCCGCCGAGCAGCGCCTGTGCGCGCCCGGGGCGGTAGCGGGCCACCGCTTCGACGCCCTCGCCGCGCAGCAGGGGGCGTGGCAGCAGTCCCCGTTCCAGGCGGGCGTTCTCCTGGGCCTGCATGCGGCTGGCCTGAAGCGCTACGGCCGCTCGCTCGGCCTGCTTGCGCTGGATCGCGTAGCGCACGGCCCGTCCGAAAAGGCCCGGCTCGACGCGGCCCTTGACCAGGTAGTCCTGCGCGCCGGCGGCGACGGCGGCCAGTCCGGTCTCCTCCTCGGCGAGGCCGGTGAGGACCACGACAGCCGCCCGCTCGGCGCCCGCCCGGACCCGGGAAAGCGCCTCAAGGCCCTGGGCGTCCGGCAGGTGCAGGTCGAGCAGGACACAGTCCGGCACGTCGGCCGCGAGCACCTCGGCGGCCTCGGCCATCGACCGCACCCACTGGAGCCGTATCTTCAGCGCACTGTCGGCGACCAGTTCCTCCACCAGCAGCGCGTCACCGGCGTCGTCCTCGACCAGCAGGACGGCGGGCTGCCAGGCCACCCAGGTCTCCGGGCCGACCCCTTCGCCACCCACCGACAGCAGGTCGTCGGCCCGCGGCTGTGGCACCACCATCGCCCTGCCCTCCCCACCGAACGGACTCCCGCGACCATAGTTGCCGTCAGACAACAGTCGAGAGCATACCGGTACCCCGGGACGTCCCGTACGCACTCGCCGCGACCGCACGCGGAATGGCTCAACAGGCCCTGCGTTCCGCGTCGTTGAGGGTACGACGGCCACCTGGAAGTCGGTGCGGGACCCCCTCCCTCACCGGCCTGTGACCACGCGGACACAGCGGGCGCGCGGCGGCGGGTCGTCCGACCGCCGTTCCGTGCGCCGCGTCCGCCCAATGGGCCGGATGTTGTTTGAACCAGCCCCAGCCCGGTAGTCCGAAGAGGGCGGCAGGCTGCCCAACCGCTCCCGGGAGGGTTCGGCAGTGAGCCCGCCACCGGCCGCCCCGGGAGAAGTCCCGCAGGGCGGCCGGCCCACCTCCGAGGCGGGCCCTGAAGGGGCGCGGGGCTGTGACATCAGCGGCTCCGCCGCGGGGCGCGACCAGCCACGATGGCGCCGCAGACGGACAACAGCCCCTTGCGGCACAAGCGGAGCGCTCAGGCGGCGTCGGCCAGCACGCGTTCGCGCACCTGGGCGCAGGATGTGCTGATCAGCCGGGAGACATGCATCTGGGAGACGCCGAGTTGCTCCGCGATGCGGCTCTGGGTCATGCCGCGGAAGAAACGGAGGTAGAGGATGGTGCGTTCGCGTTCGGGGAGTGTCCGCAGGGCGGGCTTGACCGCCTCGCGGTCGACGACCAGGTCGAATCCGGCGTCCCACTCCCCCAGCAGGCCGACGAGCGTCATCCCGGAGTCCTCCCCGGGCGTCTCGGCGTCCAGCGAGAGCGCGGTGAAGCTGTCGAGCGCCTCCAGACCGGCCTGCACGTCTTCCTCACTCAGCTGCGCGTACTCGGCGATCTCGGCGACACTCGGGCGCCGGTCCGAACCCGTCGCGGACAGGTCCCGCAGGGCGACGCGCACCCTGTTGCGGAGTTCCTGGACGCGCCGGGGCACGTGCAGGGCCCACATGTGGTCGCGGAAGTGCCGTTTGATCTCGCCGGTGACGGTCGGGACGGCGTAACTCTCGAAGGCGTGGCCCCGGTCGGGGTCGTAACCGTCGACGGCCTTGACCAGACCGAGTGCCGCGACCTGGCGCAGATCCTCGTAGGGCTCGCCCTTTCCCCGATAGCGGCCGGCGATGCGTTCGGACATGGGGAGCCAGACCCGGACGAGTTCGTCGCGCAGGGCGTCCCGTTCGGGTCCGTCGGGCAGGTGCGAGAGGCGGGCGAAGGCGGCGGCGGTGCGGGGGGCGTCGTCGTGCGGATGGCGCTTCCGGGTAATGGTGACTGTGTCCATGGCGGTGCTCACAACTCCCTCAAGGGGTTGTCGAAGGACGGTCCCCATGGGAGCGGGCACGCGCTGAGCAGGTGGAACACACCCGCGATCCGGCATAGACCGGCTCCCACGGACGTGCCTCCTGTCCGAAGCACTCACTTTGCGCTTGCCCCCGCGCAGCACCCTGAAACAGACGTGCGAAGACAATGACTCCCAGCCGCCAGAACATGACGAATGGTGATGAATCAGGTGGGCGGATGGGGGACGTGTCGGCCCCATGGCCGCGGGTAGGCGCCGGACTCCCCCGACAGGCTTGGAGCGAATCGTGATGGAACGCCCCCCGGTGACGCCGAGTGGCGCGTCCGTGCCCCTGGAAACGGTTCAGACTGGCGGAGGCTGTGGTGGTGAGTGAGTCAGCCGGCTGGGGCGACATCTAGACGCATGGGCGGCGCACGGCCCGACGGGCCACCACCCCTGTCGCATCACGGCAGTTGAGGTGACCGATCGGGCGGGGACGGGAATCAGGCGCGGTCCGACTGCCTCCAGCCCGTCAACGCCCACGATCCAACGCCCTCATGGTCCACGGCGGTTGACGGACCGTCATCGGTTCGTCGATCACCGGCGACCGGGCCCCCCGCCGTAACTCGACGCGTCACTCAGCGAGTTCGGAGCCCCGCTCACCGGGAGCCGTGGCCGAGTGCTCGCGCTGATCGTCGTGCTGCGCGAGGGTGGACAACAGCGCCTCGACGCTCATCCCGGCCTCGGCCGGATGTCGGAGGATGGTTCCCGGCTCGATCCGGTAGGCGTTGGTCCGGCCCTCCCGCGTGTGGGTGAGATAGCCGTCCTGCTCCAGATCGGAAATGATCTTCTGTACGGCTCTCTCGGTGAGCCTGCATCGCACGGCGATGTCACGGATTCGGGTGCGGTGGTCCTCAGCGATCGCGGCCAGCACTCGGGCATGGCTGGTGAGGAACGTCCATCCAGTGTGCGTCTCGGGTACTCCGTCCATGCCCTCCAGCATAGGCCCCGTCTTTCACGTATCCCGAGACACGAAACGAATTTCGTGTATATCTTGACGCGCTAAATACGGCGGGCAAGACTTGACCGGGCAGAAAACAAGGCGGATGCCTCGGGAGCGGCTGCCATGCGAGAACACGAACGTAGCGCTCCTCCCAGGAGCGGGGGCCGAACGATCTGTGCGGTCTCCCCCGTTCCCGCGGTGGATCCCGCGTCGGCTTCGGCGTCTCTGAAGATCGTGACGCGGCCGGCCGGGACCCGGACGGTCGTCGTGGTCTCCGGGGAGATCGACATCGACACGGAGCAAGCGGTGCGGCGCGCCCTGCGGCCGGCGCTCGCCCGGTCGCCCGGAGGGCTGGACCTCGACCTGGCCGGAGTCGGTTTCTGCGACTGCGCCGGGCTCAACGTCCTGCTGTCCCTCCGCCGGATCGCCCTGTCGGACGGCAAGACACTCGGCGTCCGGGCCGTCAGCGCCGCGGTCGGGAGACTGTTCGCGCTCACCGACACGTCGTCGCTGTTCCGCCACGCGCCAGGGCCCACGCCCGCCGACGGGGTGGTCGACGCCCGGCGCCACCATTCCCCCACGACGCACGACCTGATGGAGGAGAACGGCGTGTCCGACGAGGCCGAGGAGCTGCGCGTCGAGGTCGGGCAGCTCAAGCGCGCGATGCTGACCCGGCCGGTCATCGACCTGGCCCGCGGAGTCCTGATGGCCTCCTTCGCCCTCAGTCCCGAGGACGCCTGGAGCGTCCTGGTCGACGTCTCCCAGCGCACGAACACCAAACTCCATCAACTGGCCGAAGAACTCGTCGACTCGGTCAACGGAGCACCGCTGCCCGAGCAGTTGCAACAGCGGATCTCGATGTCGGTCGCCGAGATCTCACGCCCGGCGTAGGTGGGCGCGGTGCGGTCGTTCGCCACCTCCCGGCGCGTGTCGGCCGGCGTTCGCTACGGACGTTCACCAGCTGCCGGCGCGAGTCGGCCGACGTTCGCTACCTGCCGACGGGCGTCCGCTCCGGCACCGGCGCGATGCGCAGGGCGCCCGCCCCGGCGGTTTCCACTTCGTCGCTGCGCCGCGCCATCTCCGTCCACCACGACCCGCCGTCCTCGATGTACCGCAGCAGCACTCCTTCACGGATGCCCCAGGGGCAGACGGTGACGGTCTTGATGCCGGTGAGCTTCATGACCGTGTGCCCGACCACGGCTCCGGCCAGGCTCTGCGCGGCCCGCGGTGCCGAGACACCGGGGAGCAGGGCCCGGTCGGAGGCGGCGAGGGCGGCCAGCCGGTCGAGGCCCACGCGCAGTTCCGACCGTGCCAACCGCCGTTCCACAAAGGGACCTTGACGTCCGGGCGCGGCACCGCAGAGCCGGGCCAGCTGCTGAAAGGTGCGGGACGTCACGACGGTGGTCCGGGGCCCTTCCCAGCGGATCCGTGCGGCCACGTCCCGCAGTTGGTGCCGTACCTCGCGACGCAGCGCCTTGACCGCGTGCTCGTGCGGCGGGTCCTGGCCGTAGAGGAAGTCCCGGGTCAGCCGGCCCGCGCCGAGTGGCAGGGAGGCGACGAAGTCGGGCAACCGGCCGCGCCCGAAGGCGACTTCGAAGGATCCGCCGCCGATGTCGAAGAGCGCGAGCGGCCCGGCGCGCCAGCCCATCCAGCGCCGGGCGCCGAGGAACGTCAGCTCGCCCTCCACCTCTCCCGGCAGCGTGCACAGCCGTACGCCGGTCTCGGTGCGCACCGCGCGGAGCACGTCGCGCCGGTTCGGCGCGCCGCGGACCACCGCCGTGGCGAAGGCGAGGGGGCCTGCCGCGCCCCAGTGCCGGGCGGTCTCCGCGGCGGCCGAGACCGCCTTCACGAGGTGGCGTACGGAGTCCTCGGGGATCTCCCCGTACGGCTGCCCGACGCGCTCGGAGAGCCGTAGCTTCCACTTGGCCGTGTGCACCGGCAGTGGTACGCCGTCCTCCACGTCCGCCACCACGAGCCGAACCGTGTTCGAACCCACGTCCACCACACTCATCCGCATGAACCGGTGAGTACCCAATGCCGGAGCCGTCAGTCGTTCAGATCGATCTTCAGTTCGACGAACAGGTGATTCATCCGCGCAGTTCGTCAAGTCGCCGCCCGGCCGGGGCGAGGGACCGTCCCCGACTCGCCAGTCCCGCCCAGGGATCGATGCGGGCCTGGTCCACGGCGTCGGTGATGGTCCAGCGGCGGGCGTCGAGGTCCGGATCGTCGAGTTGGTCCCAGCTGATGGGGACGGCGACCGGGGCCCCGGGCTTGGCGCGGACGGCGTAGGGGGCGACGGCGGTCTGCGCGTAGCCGTTGCGCTGTATGTCGAGGTAGAGGCGCTCCCCGCGGTCCTTCTTGCGTGCGGCCGTGGTGAGTCGGTCGGGGTGTGCCTCGGCGAGGTGGTCGGCGACGTCCTTGGCGAAGGCGCGTACCGCGTCGAAGTCCAGCTGCCCGTCGAGGGGCACGACCAGGTGCAGACCGCGCGATCCGGTGGTCATCGGCGCGGACGGCAGCCGTAGTTCGTCGAGCAACTCGCGCAGGAGCAGGGCGGCTTGGCGTACGGCGGCGAAGTCGTCTCCGGTGTCTCCGTCGCCTCCGTCCGACGGGTCGAGGTCGAAGACCAGGCGGTCGGGCCGGTGCGGCCGGGCGGCCCGGGACAGCCAGCGGTGCGGGGTGAGGCAGGCCTGGTCGGCGAGGTACACGAGCGTGGCGGTGTCGTCGCAGACGAGGTGCGTGACGGTGCCGCCCTCCTTGGACACCTCGACGCGTTTGATCCAGTCCGGGTAGTGCGCCGGGAAGTTCTTCTGCATGAACCGGGGGCCGTCGATCCCGTCCGGGTGCCGCTCCAGCATCAACGGGCGTCCGCGCAGGTGCGGCAGCATGAAGGGGGCGACAGCCCGGTAGTACGCGACGAGGTCGCCCTTCGTGTACTCCTTGCCGTTCCCGTCAGCGGGAAACAGCACCTTGTCGGGCCGGTGGACGGCGAGGCTGCGGCGCCCCGCCCGCACCGTCCGGACACCTGCCGAGGTCTGCGGGCCGGCCATGGTCCGGGCGCCGGCCATCAGGAACCGCCGGACCGCTCGTCCCAGCGCGGACGCTCCTGGTTCTCGCTGCGCCTGCTTCCGGAGTGGTGGAGGTTGTGCGGCAGGATCCGCTCGCCGTCGGGGGTGCGCGGCACCTCGTCCGGCTCCCGCTGTTCCCTGACCTCCCGTACGGCACCGGATTCCGGCAGCCGGGGCTGCTCGTCCGGTCGCGGCGGCGCCGGTTCCCGCTCCCGCACCTTGATGCCCAGCCGGACGGCCCACACCAGCAGCGCGACGATGACGAGACCGCCGGCGAAGGCCACCACCAGGCCCATGGCGGCGCCGGATGCGGCGAGGTCGACGTGTTCGTTCTCGGCGATCATCATGACGGCCGAGTACCCCCGCGCGAAGGGCCCAAGCGTCGAGGCCGACCGAAGTGCCCGGCCCCGATGTCACATCCGCGAGCCGGCCGGTGTCTTCATGGCGAACCACCGACCAGGCACACGTACAAGGAGAACACCGTGACGATCCGCGTTCCGAAGGCCGAGCTTCCCACCGAGCTCCGCGAGAACATGATCCAGCAGCTCGGGGCCGTGCCCGAGCCCGTCGAAGTGCTGTGGAACCAGCCCCAACTCGCCCGGGCCAACCAGGAGTTCGCGGCGAACGTGGGCGCGTGGGACGCGGCCGACGCGGGACTCAAGACGTTCGCGCACATGGCCGTCGCGGCCCAGGTCGGGTGCAGCTGGTGCCTCGACGTCAACTACTTCCACGCGCTCAACCAGAACCTCGACCTGGCCAAGGCGAGCCAGGTGCCGCGCTGGCGGCAGTCGGAGGTGTTCACACCGCTGGAGCGTGACGTGCTCGCGTACGCGGAGGCCATGACGAACACACCGCCGACCGTCACCGACGAGCTGTCGAAGAGCCTGCTGGAGCGGCTCGGTCCGGCGGCGCTCGTCGAACTCACCGTGTTCATCGGCTTCGCCAACATGGCGGCCAGGTGCAACACCGCGCACGGGATCACCTCGCAGGGCTACTCGGACTCGTGCGAGATTCCCCTGGCCGTCCGGGCGGGGCACGCCGGCGCCGACGTAGCGTCGACGGCATGACCGATGACCCCTTCGTCGCCCACCGCAGCCTCCTGTTCACGGTCGCCTACGAGATGCTCGGGTCGGCGGCCGACGCGGAGGACGTGTTGCAGGAGTCGTGGCTGCGGTGGGCCGACGTCGACCGCGCACAGGTCCGGGACCCGCGGTCGTACCTCGTGCGGCTCGTCACCCGGCAGGCGCTCAACCGGCTGCGCACGCTGTCGCGCCGTCGTGAGGAGTACGTGGGCGAGTGGCTGCCGGAACCCCTGCTGACCGCTCCTGATGTCGCCGAGGACGTCGAGCTCGCGGAGAGTGTCTCGATGGCGATGCTGACGGTGCTGGAGACGCTCGGGCCCACCGAGCGTGCGGTGTTCGTGCTGCGCGAGGTCTTCGAGATGCCCTACGGCGAGATCGCCGAGGTCATCGGGAAGTCGGCGGCCGCGGTGCGGCAGGTCGCGCGGCGGGCCCGGGAGCATGTGGCGGCCCGGCGGCCGCGGGTGCGGGTGAGCCGGTCGGAGCAACAGGCCGTCGTGGAACGGTTCCTGCGCGCCCTGCGGACCGGGCAGTTGCAGGAGCTGATGGAGGTGATGGCGCCGGACGTGGTGCTGGTGACCGACGGTGGCGGGGTGGTCGCCGCCGCGCTCGCCCCCATCCACGGAGCCGAGACTGTGGCGCCGATCCTCGCCCGCGCACACCAGCTGGTGGCCGCGTTCGACACCACGCCCGTGTGGCTCAACGGCGAGCCGGCGGGCCGGATCGAGATCGACGGCGAACCGTCCACGGTGAGCCTCGTGGTGGAGGACGGCCGGATCACCCGCGTCTATGTGGTGCGCAATCCCCGGAAGTTGACGCAACTGGACGAGCCGACGGAGTTGTCCAGGTGAGTCCGCCGCCGTCCTGGATCTTTTAACTCCCGTATGCGCAGGGGTAGTTGATGGGATCAGCTCTACGATCGTCTCGGCTGTGCGCATCCTGTGCGGCGCCGGAGATCGAAGCGGAAGCCGGGGAACCGTCCCGTGCCTGGGCGCATCGCTACTGGCATGGGGCGGCCGCACGGCAGGCCGTGGAGGGGGCGACGTCGTGGCGTATGCGAGAGCACTGCGTGTCAGCGGGGCGGTGGCGGCCTGCGGGGCCATGGTGCTCGGGTGCACCGGGGGTGGTGGCGGTTCCGCGTCGCCACCGACGACATCCTCCGGGACGGCTCGGAGCAGTACGGCCGACGCGCAGCCGTCGGCGTCGGCGACGCCCGAGACGGATCCGGGCAAGGAGCCGAAGACCGCGCCGCAGGCTCAGTCGCTGATCCAACGGGTCATCTCCGGCCCGGAGTTGTTCGGCACCGGGGTGGTCCGGGCGACACCGTACGAGAGCGACCCGGCGCGGTGGGCGGTACTGGGTGACGACTGTCTGTGGCGGCTGCGCCCGTTGCCCGAGGACGCGCTGGCCTCGCTGACCCGGCACTTCGAGGTGCCCGCGTCCGGCGCGAAGGGAGCCGTGCGGCTGTCGGCCACGGTGACCGTGCATCGCACGGCGTTGGACGCGTCCTGGGAACAGGCCAGGATGCTGGAGGAGGACCTGGACTGCACGGAGCAGGTCCAGCGGCCCGGTGAACGCCTCACCGGGCTCCAGTCGTTGTCGTTCGCCCGGGGCGAGGGCGGCAACACCAGCGGCGACGATCTGCTGCTGGAGACGGGGCAGTGCGTCAGCGACACGCGCGGCGGCCCGTACCCGTACTGGTGGCAACAGGCCGTGCTGGGCCCGGTGGTGAGCGGTACGTCCGTGTGCGGCGGGCGCGGCCGGAGCCAGGAGGAGCTCAACTCCCTTGTGGCGGAGGTGCTTCCGAGGATGCTGCTCCGGGTGCAGGACGAGATCGGGCGCACCGCCGGGTCGGATTCCAGCGGGCCGACCGCCTCCGCGCCGGGCACGAAGGGCGGGTCGTGATGGAGCGACTGCTTCCCGCCGATCCGTCGCGGCTCGGCGGATACCGGCTGTTGGGGCGTCTGGGTGCGGGCGGCATGGGTGTGGTCTACCTGGCGCGCGGCGGGGCCGGGGAACTCGCCGCGGTGAAGGTGATCCAGCCCGAGTTCGCCCAACAGGCGGAGTTCCGGGCCCGGTTCCGGCGTGAGGCTGACTCCGCTCGTGGGGTGGACAGCCCGTGGGTGGTGCCGGTGCTGGGCGCGGACACGGAGGGCCCGGCGCCGTGGCTGGCGACCGCGTTCGTGCCGGGGCCTTCGCTGGCCGAGGCGGTGGCGGAGTGCGGGCCGTTACCCGCGCGGGTGGTGCGGGTGCTGGGCAAGGTGCTGGCGCGGGCGCTGGACGCCGTGCACCGAGCGGGACTTGTGCACCGGGACGTCAAACCGGGCAACATACTCCTCGCGCTGGACGGGCCCCGGCTGATCGACTTCGGTATCGCCCGGCCCACGGCGGCCGAGGAGACGGAGCTGACCTCGGACAGCATGGTCGTGGGCACGCCCGGGTTCCTCTCCCCGGAGCAGGCGCGGGCGTTGCCGGTGGGTCCGGCGAGCGATGTGTTCTCGCTGGGCTGTGTGCTGGCGTACGCGGCGACCGGGCGGCTGCCGTTCGGTACGGGCGCGGCGGACGCGCTGCTGTACCGGACCGTGCACGACACACCGGATCTCGACGGGGTGGAGGACGTCGAACTGCGGGACCTGTTGGAGCGCTGCCTCGCGAAGGAGCCCGCGGAACGACCCCAACTCGCCGACATGGACTCGGAGTTGGTGGAGGATGCCCCGGCCGGCTCGATCGGCTGGCTGCCGGATTCGGTGGTCCGGATGGTCGCCGACCGGTCGGCGGAGATGCTGGTGCTGCCCGGTGTCGAGCCGACCGAGGTCTCCGGCGAGTCCGCATCCCAACGTCCGGGCCGTCGCCGGGTGTTGGCCCTCGCCGCGGGCGGTACGACGCTGCTCGCGGCCGGTGGCGGCGCTGCGCTGTGGGCGGTGCTGCGGGACAACGACGAGAAGACACCGGCGAGTTCGGCCGCCCACCGTGACTGGGTCATCGGTGTCCAGGCCGATCTGAGCGGCCCGCTCAAGTCGGCGGGGACGGCACAGGAGCGGGGCGCGCGGCTGGCCGTGGAACAGTTCAACGCGCGTGAGGACAAGCCGTTCCCGCTCACCCTGAAGGTGATGGACGACCGTGGGGAGCCGGCCCGCGCCCAGGCCGTGGCCCGCCGACTGACCGGCGACCGCGATGTGTTCGCCGTGCTCGGCCCCACCGGCTACGCCTCGGCGCAGAGTGCCGTGGAGGTGTACGAGAGCGCCGGGCTGTCGCTGGTGACCGTGTCCGAACTCTCGGTCTCCGCCGTGCAGTCGGCGCTCCTGGCCAAGCCGCGAAGATACTTCCGGGCCGCTCCGCTGGCCGCGTACTCCGCGTTCGCCACCGTCACCGCGCTGGCCGCGCGGGGCTCCCGCCGTCCGGGACTGCTGGTGGACCGCGCGGGCGGGATCACCGGCATGGAGTCCGTCAACGTCGTCCACAGCGCGACCGGCGCGGGCGGCGTGGCCCTGTACGCCCGGGTCGTCCCCGCGCTCGCGCCCGACGTGTCGGCCGTCGTCACCGACATGCTCGCGCACGGCGTCGACAGCTTCTACTACACCGGCACCCCCGAGCGAGCCGCGCCGCTCGCCCGCGCCCTGGCCGCACAGAAGTTCACCGGACCACGCTTCCTGGACATTCCGTCGGCCACGCCCGCGTTCGTCTCGGCGGCGGGCCCGGCGAGCGAGGGCTGGCAGGTCCTGGCTCCGTACATCGACCCGGGCGCCGCCGCCGTACGACCGTTCGCCACCGCCTACCGCAAGCGGTACGGCAGCGCGCCGGGCGACTGGGCCGCCGAGGCGTACGACGTCACGCGCCTGCTGGCCGACCGGCTCACCGCGCTCGCCGGGAGCGGCAGGCTGCGCCCGAGCCGCACGCAGGTCGCCGACGCGCTGGCCGAGGCCCGGTTCAAGGGGCTGATCACCACGTACGCGTTCGACGCCGACCACCAGCTCATCACCCGGCAGGTGCAGCATTACCAGGTCAAGGGTGGGCGCTTCGCCTACGACGGCCCGGTGGGAGTGTCCGCTTCCTGACGGGCGGGCGGCGCGTACGGGAGCGTCCCGGCCGACGACGAGAGTGTCCACGGGACCGACGAGGGATCCGTCCCCGAGCAGCGACGGGAGCCGCAGGATGCAGGCATTGCGGGCCGAGGACCCGGAGTTTCTGGGCGGGCACCGGCTGCTCGCCCGGCTCGGCGTGGGCGGCATGGGCGTGGTCTACCTGGCCCGTACCGCCGACGGAACACCGGTCGCGCTGAAGGTGATCCGCGCCGAGTACGCGGCCGACCCCGCCTTCCGCGCCCGGTTCCGGCGCGAGGTGCGGCTGGCCACCGGGCTCACCGGCCGCCGGGTGGTCGCGGTGACGGCCGCGGACACCGAGGCGCGTGCGCCGTGGCTGGCCACCGCGTTCGTCCCCGGCCCGTCGCTGGCCGAGGCGGTGGACGGCGTCGGCCCGCTTCCCGCGCACACGGTCGTCACGCTCGGTGCCCAACTGGCGCAGGTGCTGGGTGAGTTGCACGCGGCGGGCCTGGTGCACCGGGACGTCAAACCCGGCAACATCCTCCTGGTCCCCGACGGCCCCCGGCTCATCGACTTCGGCATCGCCAAGGGCGCCGGAACGACCGCGCTCACCGCTCCCGACGCGGTCATCGGCACCCCCGGCTATCTCTCCCCCGAGCAGACCCGGACCCGCGGCGGCGAGGTCGGCCCGGCCGGCGACCTGTTCTCCCTCGGCTGCGTGCTCGCGTACGCGGCGACGGGCCGGCGCCCGTTCGGCACCGGCGAGGCTCCGGCGGTCCTGTACCGCACCGTCCACGAACCCCACGACCCCACCGGCCTGGCCCAACTCCCGCCGCCCCTGCGCACGGTGATCGACGCCTGCCTCGCCAAGGACCCGGCGCTACGGCCGACAGCCGCGGCGGTCCACTCCGCGCTGACGGACGAGAAGCACCCGGACGACGACCCGTCCACGGCACCCGCATGGCTGCCGCCCGCCGTCCTACGGCTGGTAGCCGAGCGCTCGGCCCGCGCCCTCGACCCGCCACCCCGCACGGCAGGACCATCCACACCCGAACCGCTCAACACGCCCCCACCACACGGCATTTCACGCCGCCGCGTCCTGACCATCGGCAGCTCGGCAGCCGCAGTGCTCGCCGCGTCCGGCGCCGGTGCGGCCGTCCTGCTCACCCGGGGGCACCCGACGACAAGCGGTTCGCGAGACGTCGTACCCACCCACGCCCTCGCCGTCCACGCCGATCTGACGGGCCCTCAGAGATCCCTGGGCAAGGCGCAGATGCAGGGAGCGCTCCTCGCGGTCGCCGCCCACAACGCGCGCAAGAACGTCGGCTACCGCCTCGCGCTCTCCTCGTACGACGACGGAGGCGACGCGACCCGAGCGCGGGACGCGGCTCACCGCGTACTCGCCCAGCGGTCGGTCATCGCGGTCATCGGCCCCAGCACGACAGTGGGTGCCCGCGCCGCCGTCCCGCTCTACTCGGCCGCGTCCCTGCCGGTGGTCCTGGTGTCGGCCGCCGACGACACCGCCGGACTGTCCACCACGCCCCTGCGCACCCTGTGCGTGACGAGGGCGTCCGACACCTCACGGACCCTGCCGATCCTCTTCTACCTGAGCAGGACCCGCCCCAGCCGGCGCACGGCGGTCATCCAGGACGGCGCGGCGGGCGAGCCGGCCGTCGACATGAGCCGGAACCTGGTCGAGACACCGCCCAGCGGCGGCACCGCCACCGTCCACCAAGTGGCCGCCACCACAAGCGATTTCGGCCCCGTCGTCTCCCGGGCGCTGGCCACGCACCCGCAGGCGATCGTCTACGGCGGCACGTCACCGCGCCGGGCGGCGGCCTGCGCCCGGGCCTTGGCCACGGCGCGGTTCACAGGAGCGGTGACCGGCTTCGAGCCCGTCATGCGCGCCGACTTCCTCACCGCGGCGGGCCGGGCGGCCGAGGGGTGGGTCTTCGAAGCGCCGTACACCCAAGCGCAGTCGGCGACCACCCCGGCCGCGAAGGCGTTCACCGCGGCCTACCTGGCGCGTTACGGCGGGCCGCCCGGCCGGTGGTCCGCCGAGGCGTACGACGCCGTCGGTCTGATCGCGCGAGCCCTGGACGCGCTCGGGACCACCACCACGATCGAACCCGCGCAGGTTGCCGAACGCCTCTTCCACACCGCGTACGACGGGGTGGCGAAGCCGATCCGCTTCGTCCAGGGCACCACCCACGCGCTGGACCCGGAGAACACCGGCTTCCTGTACCAGGTCAGGGACGGCGCGTTCCGGTTCCTGGGCCGCTACGACCAAGTGCGCGCGGTTCAGCCGTAGGACACGAAGGAGATTCGCGGGGTCGTGTCGTGACCAACCCCCTTGACTCTCAGGTCACTTGAGATCCCATAGTGACGGGTGTGAACGAACCGGAGCTCTACTCCATCGGGGACGTCGCCCGCCGCACGGGCCTGAGCGTGAGCGCGATCAGGTTCTACGCCGACGAGGGCGTCGTCGCGCCCACCGGCGTCACCGAGGGCGGCTTCCGGCGGTACGACGTGCACGCCGTCGCCCGGATCGAACTCGTGCGTACCCTGCGCGACTTGGGGGCCGGTCTGGACGACATCCGTCAGGTGCTGGCCGCGGAGACCAGCCTGCACGACCTCGCCGTCACGCATCTGCGGCTGGTCGAGGACCAGTTGCGGCAGTTCCGGGCACGCCGTGCCGTACTGCGGACCATCACGCGGCAGCACACCACGGCGGAACAGGTGAGCCTGATGCACAAGCTCGTGTCGATGTCCGACGACGACCGCGACCAACTCATCGACCAGTTCTGGGACTTCGTGACCGACGGCCTGGACGTCCACCCCAGCTATGTCGAGGGACTGCACGGCTTCCGGCCGCATCTGCCCGAGGAGCCGTCCACCGAGCAACTGGAGGCCTGGATCGAACTCGCCGAGGTCGTGCGGGACGAGGAGTTCCGCACGGCGCTCCGGGGCTTCTTCCACCGCACATTCAGCACCCCGCAGGGCAAGTTGATGGCCTCGCCGGAGATGACGGCCCGTGTCGAGCGGCACCGGAAGCTCCTCCTGGACGCACGGGCCGCCCAGGAGGCCGGCACGCCGGCGGATTCGCCGCGGGCCCGGGAACTCGCCGAGCGGGTGGCCGCCGGCAACGCCGAGATGGTCGCCGCCATGACAGGGGACCACGACATCGACAAGGCCCGGCGCGGCATCGTCGAGTTCGACCCCGACGGCAAGGCGGCACAGCGGCCGGCCAAGGCGACCGGCCTCGAGCTGCTGACCAGGTACCAGTCCCTGGTGGCCACGGTCAACGGCACGCCCAAGCCGGACCCGGACCGGGCGACGGCCGTCCGGGAGTGGATGGCCGCCGCCCTGCGCCAAACGCCTTGATCCGCAGGGGTCCTGGCACTCGCCCTAGTCGGTGTCCTTCGCCGCGGCCACCGTTCGCAGATACGCGCCGAGGCGGGCGATCGCCGACGGGTTTCGGGGGCTCTCGACGAGGTCGACGTAGTCGAGGACGAAGATCCGGCGGTGCTTGACGGCGGAGACGTCGCGCAGCGGGGCGTAGGAGAGGAGGAACTTCTTCTTCTGTTCCGCGCTCACGTCGCCGTAGTTGCAGATGACGATGACGTCCGGGTCGCGTTGCACGACGGTCTCCCAACCGACCGTCGTCCAGGAGTCGTCGACGTCGTGCATGACGTTGGTGCCGCCGGCCTCGCCGATGATCTGGTCGGGGGCGGCATAGCGGCCGGAGGTGAACGGGGAGTCCTGGCCGCTGTCGTAGAGGAAGACCTTGGGGCTCTTCGCCGGGGCCTTGCTCCGTACGGCCGCGATCTGCTTCTTGAAGTCGGCGATCAGGGTGGCCGCGCGCTTCTCGACGCCGAAGAGTCTGCCGAGGTTGGTGAGGTCGGCGTAGAGGGCGTCCAGGGGCGGCATGATGCCGCGCGAGGTGTCGGTGCGGCCGTTGCGGCAGGACTCGGTGAGGATGTACGAGGGGATGCCGAGCTTCTTCAGGGCGCCGGGGGTGAAGCCGCTGTCGTCGCGGAAGCCGTAGTTCCAGCCGGCGAAGACGAGGTCGGCGCGGGCGTCGAGGACGTTCTCCTTGGTGAGTTGGTCCTTGGACAGCCACTTCACCTTCTTGTAGCCGTCCTTCCAGGGGACGTCGGTGAGGTCTCCCTTGTCGTCGGGCATGGCGAACCCGGCCATGCGGTTCTCCAGGCCGAGGGCGAACATCAGCTCGGTGATGCCGACGTCGTTGGTGACGACCCGCTCGGGGACCGTCTTGTACGTCACCTTCCGGCCGCAGTTGGTGAGGGTGACGGCGGAGGATCTGGCGTTCTGCGGCGAGGGCTCGACCGTGGCGCCGCAACCGGCGGTGGCGGTCGCGGCGAGGCAGAGCGCGGCGGCAAGCAGCTTGCGCATGGGGGGTGTTGTCCTTCAAGCGATGGGCGTGGTGGGCGGGAGCAGGTCGAACAGGAGCTGGACGGCGCCGGTCTCCGGATGCCGTACCGGATGCGCGCGGACCCCGAACACCTCGGCGAGCAGGGCGGGTCGGAGGACGTCGTGCGGCGGGCCGGAGGCGACGATCCGGCCGTTCGCGATCACGTACAGCTGGTCGCAGTGGGCGGCGGCGAGATTGAGGTCGTGCAGGGCCGCCAGGACGGTCAGGCCGCTGCCGCGGACCATGGACAGCACGTCCAACTGGTGGGCGATGTCGAGGTGGTTGGTGGGTTCGTCGAGGACCAGGACGCGGGGGCGCTGGGCGAGTGCGCGGGCGATCAGGACGCGTTGCCTCTCGCCGCCGGACAGGGCGAGGAACCCGCGGTCGGCGAGGTGGGTGACGCGGGTGCGTGCCATGGCTCCGGCGCAGATCTCCCGGTCCGAGGCGGCGGTCCGGTCCCGGTGCGGCAGCCGTCCCATAGCGACCACTTCGGCGACGGTGAAGTCGAACTCGGCCGACGACTCCTGCGGCAGTGCGGCCAACTTGCGGGCGGCGGCGCGCGGTTCCATGGCGTGTACGTCGTCGCCGTCGAGCCGGATCACGCCGTCGGCCGGTCGCAGCGCCCGGTACACGCACCTCAACAGGGTCGACTTTCCACTGCCGTTGGGGCCGACGAGCCCGACAAAGGCCCCGCTGCCCGCCGAGAGCCGGATGTCGTGCACCAGCCGCACCGCGCCCGCGTCGACCGAGAGCCCCTCGATGTCGAGCCTCATCAACGCCCCCCGAACGCATAGCCGCCGCGCCGCATCAGCAGCAGGAACGCGGGCACTCCCACGACCGCGGTGATCACACCGACCGGCAGTTCGGCGGGCGCCAGCAGCAGCCGGGACAGTACGTCCGCCCACACCAGGAGCACCGCTCCGGCGAGCGGCGCGACCGCGAGGACCTTGCGGTGATCGGCGCCGACGAGCATCCGCACGAGGTGCGGGACCATCAGTCCGACGAAGCCGATGGCTCCGCTGACCGCGACGACCGTTCCCGTCACGGCGGCGGTCACGAGGAACAACTCCCGCCGTAGTCGGCCCGGTTGGACGCCGAGCGCGGCGGAGGTCTCGTCCCCCATCGCGAGGGCGTTGAGCGACTCCGCGCGCCACCGCAGCCACGCCCAGCCAGCCGCCACGGTGACGGCGGCCAACGGCACCTGCGCCCAGGTCGCCCCGCCCAGGCTCCCCAGCAGCCACATCATCGCCGAGCGGGCCGCCTCGCCCCGGGCCGCGCCGAACACCATGACGGTGGTGACGGCTTCGAAGCCGTACGCCAGCGCGGTGCCCGTCAGGATCAGCCGCAGCGGGGTGAGGCCGTGCGGCGAGCGGGCCACGGCGTAGACCAGGACCATGGCCGCGAGCGCCGAGGCGAACGCGGACACCGACAGCGCCCACACCCCCAGTCCGGCGAACGCGCCCAGCAGGATGACGGCGTTGGCGCCCACCGCCGCGCCCGAGGAGATGCCGAGCACGAACGGATCGGCGAGCGCGTTGCGGACCATGGCCTGTACGGCCACGCCGACGGCGGACAGTCCGGCCCCGACGACGGCCGCGAGGACGACCCGCGGCAGCCGGATCTCCCACACGATGGTGTAGGCGGCGGCGTCACCGGCCCGCACGGTCCCGCCGGTGACGCCGGCCCACAGGAACCGGAACATGTCCGCCGTGCCGATCCCGGCCGCGCCGAGACCGACGCCGCACACGAGGGAGACGCCGAGCAGGAGCAACAGCCCGAGCAGCAGAAGGTGTTGGGGTATCCGGCGAGGATCACGCCCTGGGCTCTGGACACGGCCTGAGCCGGTTCTCGGACGGAGGAGCACGGTCGGCGGTCCTTCACCTGGGGCCGCCTGGTGAGCCTCGATGGAGGAGACAGCCCGGACGACCGTGCCGGCCGCTCGGTCCCCTCTCGCAGTCCACGGCGAGCAGTCAACGGGTCGCACCACCCACGGGTAATCGGACTCGCGCGACGGCCAGAGGTCGCCACGCACACCGTTGCGGGTCAGCGCCGGATTCTCACCGGACTTCCCCCGCGGGAGGCTCGGGGAGCGTAACAAACGGCGCGGAGCATGCCGACGGCGCCTGAACCAACCTCTCCCGTCAGATGCCTGAGAACACCTGAGAACCCGGGGCGTCTGCCCTCGACATGGCGCCGGCCGGCTCCCGGCAGGTGGCACGCAGGGCGTCCAGCTTCTCCGCGTCGGTCGTCCCCACCGCCGCCGTGTACGTGACGATCCTGAGGTCGGTGCCGGCGGCCATCACGACGTCGAGGTCGAGGTCGACGGCTCCCACCCGGGGGTGTTCGACGGTCTTGCGGTCGCCGACGTGGGTACGAGCGGTGCCGTTGGACCAGAGGCGGGCGAAGCGCGGGCTGTCGCGCAGCATGTGGTCGACGAAGGCGGCGAGCCGCGCGTCATGGGGATGGGCGGCGGCCGTCACCCGCAGGTCGGCGACGAGGTCCTCCTCCTCGACCTCGTCGCCCGCCCAGGAGCGGACCGGCCAGGCCCCGATCGGTTCTCGCCCTCGTGCGGCGCTCGTCCGGAACATGCCGGCCACGAGGTTGTGCTCGATCCAGCCGTACGTACGGGGATCGCCGATCGTCTCGGACCACATCCCGTTCCAGCTGACGAGGGTCCAGTCGGCGGCGAACACCGCGGTGGGATTGCCCGCCAGCTGACCCACCAGCCGGTGCACCCTCGCGGGAACGTGCCGGGACACGTTCCCGGCCGGGGGCGGTGCGAGGTGGGCGCAGCGGAACAGGTGGTCGCGCTCGGACGGTTCGAGGCGTAGCGCCCTGGCCAGTGCGATGACCACCTGGGCCGAGGGGTTCCGGGCGCGGCCCTGTTCCAGCCGGACCACGTAGTCGACCGACAGGCCTGCCAGCCGGGCCAGTTCCTCCCGGCGCAGCCCGGGGATGCGCCGGTCCCCGCCCACCTCCAGCCCGCTGTCCCGCGGTGACACGCGCTCGCGCCACCCCCGCAGAGCGATGCCGAAGTGGTTCGTCCTAGCCGCCATGGAGCACATTGTCGTTCAACTGACACACGGCACCCGGCCGTTCGGCCCCCGCACGCCGGAGTCTTTACTCACCGCCGGCCGTGCTGTCGGCCCTCCCCGGCTACGACGTCGACGCGGCCGGCACAGCCTCGCCGGACTTCTCGGCGTCCGCGCCGTCGGCCCACCGTGCCCGGATGAACGCCCCGGCGGCGTCGAGCGCGGCGGCGCCCTCGTCGAGGAGCGAGGCGAACGCCTGGAAGACGTGCGGGACTTGGGGCCAGACCTGCAGTTCGACGTGGACGTCGTGCCCGGCGGCGCGCGCGGCGAGTCGTACGGCGTCGTCCAGGAGGATCTCGTAGGAGCCGACCTGGATGAACAGGGGTGCCAGGCCGGTCAGATCGGCGAAGACGGGGCTGGCGTGCGGGGTGGTGGGGTCGGTGTCGCGGAGGTAGTCGCGGGCGCGTGCGCGCAGGCCTTCCGGGGTCAGTGAGGCGTCGAGTGCCGCCTTGCTCACCGTGCTGTCGCCGGACACGCTCAGGTCGGCCCATGGGGAGAAGACAGCGGCCGATGACGGCTGGGGCAGGCCCGCGTCCTTGGCGGCGACCAGCGTCGCGGCGACGAGACCACCGCCCGCGGACTCACCGACAAAGGCGATGCCGGAACTGGGAGTTCCGTCGTCGAGCAGGGCCCGGTACACGGCCAGGGCGTCGTCGACCGCCGCGGGGAACGGATGCTCGGGTGCCAGCCGGTAGTCGACGCAGACGGCGCGTGCACCGGTGCGCCGGGAGACCTCGGCGGCCAGACCCGCGGCGTCGGCCGCCGAGCCGATGACGTACGCGCCGCCGTGCAGATACAGCAGGACGGTCGCCGGGTCGTTCGCGGACGTCTCCACGGTGACGACCGGTACGCCGCCCAGTTCGCCCTCCGTGGTCGAGACGTCGGGCGGCAGGGGGACGGCCGTCATCATGTCGTGGAAGAGGGCGCGCTGTTGGGCCACCTCCCCTCCGAGGTCGAGCGGCCCGTGCCGCAGCATCTCGTCGAGGGCCTGGCGCTGTTGCCGGGACATGGCTGTGCCTTTCGTGGTTCCGGTCGATGCGGTGGAGCGGTGGAGCGGTGGGTCAGCGCGGCGGGCCCACGATGACCTGGCCGTACAGGTCGGCGGCCTCGGCCATGACGTCCCGCGAGATCTCGAAGCCCTCGGGGCGCGGGGTCGTGAGATCACGTCCCGCGTGCCGGAACATGCCCTCGATGCCGCCGGGCGTGCAGATCATCAGCAGGTCGGCGGTGTCGGAGGTGATCCGGTAGCCGTGCGGCACGTTCCGCGGCAGGAAGACGATGCCGCCCTCCGACAACTCCATCTCCTCGTCGTCGCACCACAGCAGCGCACTCCCCTTGATGAGCATGAAGACCTCGTCCTCACGGGTGTGCTTGTGGTACGGCGGCGCCTCGCCCTTGGCGACGGAGAACCGTCCCACGGTCAGCTGTCCGCCAGTCGCCGCGGCGTCGAGGAGTACGGCGAACTCGCCGCCGTCGAGCCATTCGAGTCGCTGCTGCTGCTCGGGCTGTGCGAGGTAGGCCATGGTCATGTGGCTGTCCGTTCTGCGCGCTCGGCTGTCTCCGGTCGGGGCCGTGCCCTGCCCAGCGATGATCCTCTTCCGCACACGCCGGCCGCCAGCCGTGCGGGTAGGACCAGCAGTACCACTCCCCCGGTCCGGCCCTCGGTGCCGGGCGCGTCCGAGGCCCCTCACGGCTTGTGGCATTCTCTGCTGCCATGGATGTCTCGACTGATCAAGAACTGCCGTCCGGGGACCAGGACATGGAGGTCCGGGCGGTCTCCGGCGAGCGACTCACGTTCTTCGGAGACGCGGTGGTCGCCATCGCGCTCACGCTGCTGGCTCTGGAACTGCCGGTACCGGAGGGGTCGACCAACTCCGAGTTGTGGCACTCGGCCACATCACACCGTGAGAGCTATCTGGCGTTCATGATCAGTTTCGTGGTGATCGCCGCACACTGGCGCTCGCACCACCGGGTGTTCCGCTACGTCACGGCGACCAACAGCCGGTTGACGGCCTTCACCATGTACTGGCTGCTCATGCTGGTGGTCACCCCGTTCGCGACCGACGTGATCGGCGGCCCCGGAGCGTTCCAGGCGCGGTTCATCTTCTACGCCGTCGTGCAGTTCCTGGCCTGTCTCCTGTTCATCCTGATGGTCCGTGAGGTCCGCCGCGACGGCCTCCAGCGCGTCGGCACCCCGCCCGAGCTCTTCACCCGGTCCATCCGCGGCATCGGCATGGTGGCACTGGGTTTCCTGGTCTCGATCCCAGTCTCGCTCGTCACCAACTGGGCTTACGTCTGCTGGATCGTGGTACCGGTCTTCGACGCGGTCGTCGACGCGCGCAGGAGCCGTTCCGGGCAGCGGGGCTTGGAGGATCGAGCCGAGGGTCCGTCGACGTCCTGAACTCGCTTCGTCGGTAAGGGTGTTGAGCGGTGCCCGTGTGCTTCTGGGAGCGGTACCGTTCCCCGGCGCTCCGTACGGTCAGGCGCGCTCTTTCCCTGCACACTCGGCGCCTTTCACTGCACACTCGGCACAGGCCGTCATCGAGTGACCGCCAACAAAGTCTTGGCCCCCTCCAGACACCTCACCGGATCCACCGGCGCAGCCTGCAACCCCGGCAGCAGCAGCATCCACAGGTCGCTCACCGCCTCCTCGATGTTGCGGCGGTCGTCCAGCGCGTCGGAGACGGTGTGCACCCCGAAGAAGCAGGAGACGAGGACCCGTGCGGCGCGCTCGGCATCGGCGCCGGGGGCGAGTTCGCCCGCTTTCGCGGCGGCGGTCAGCATGCGGGCGGTCGCGTCGATCCACCCCACGAAGGGCCGGGGCAGGGCAACGGGGATGGTCCTGCGCTCACTCCAGAGCCGGTTCCCGGCCCGGACGATGACGTTGTCACGGAATTCCCGGGCGACGGCGAGACTCAAACCCACCAACCGGTCGAGAACCGGCCCTTCCTGGGATTCCCAACGCTCCACATATCGCGGCCATTCGGCGAAATGGGCTTCCAGGACACCCCGGGCGAGCCCTTCCTTGCTGCCGAAATGGAAGTAGATCGCCCCGCTGGTGTACCCGCTCGTACGCGCCACGTCGCTGATGCTCGTACCGACGTACCCGTGCTGTTCGAACAGCACCGCTGCCGTCGCCAGAACAGCCCGCCGGGTGGCTTCCGCACGTTCCTGCATATTCTCGGTCGTCCCTGTCCTGCGTGCCGGATCGTCTTTTCCGGTGAATCTAGCCGACCGGCCGCCGTTTCCCACACGTATGACAGAGAACCGTAGCTTCTATTATTTTATGCCTGATTCACGCTCTTTCGCGCCGCCCGAAGCCGACCCGGAACAGCTGACGTTGAGCTGGGACAGTTGCGTGTCCCGGACTCTCGTGCACCGGAAAGCGGTCGCCGAAGTCCTGCTCACCGACGCCCGGGCGCTGTCCGACGGCCATTACCTCCTCGCCGCGCAGTGGCCGCGCTCGTATGCCACGTCGGCGTCCGGCACCGGTTCTGGTACCAGTTCCCGTTCTGGTTCTGGTTCTGGTTCCGGTTCCGGTTCCGGCGAGCGGCACGATCCGATGCTCGCCGCCGAGACCATCCGCCAGGTCGGCCTGTACATCTGCCAGCGCTTCCTCGGCGCCCCGAGCACGAGCAAACCCGTCATCCGAAGCGTCGGCTTCCAGCTCGACAACAGCGCGGAGCCGGTGGTCGGTTACGGCGCCACGGACGTGCTGTGCCGGGCCGAGGTGCACGACGTACGCCACGTCGACGACCTGCCCTGGCCGGTCGCGCTGAACGTACGGATCCAATTCTCCGCCGCCGGGCGGGAGTTCGGCTCAGCCTTCGGACGCGTCCGCGTTCTGTCCGAGGAGGAGTACGAGACGTTCCGCGGCCCGAACGCCGCCGCCGGCCCCGTCCCGGACGACGTGCACTGGCGCCCCTCGCCCACCGAGGTGTCGGTTCCCTCCCCCGGCGACGTGATGCTGGTCCGGGACCCCTCCGGGTCTTTGCTGGTGGCGCCCGCAGACCTGCGCCACCCACGGTTCTTCGACCATCCCAGCGACCACGTCCCCGGCATGGTCCTCCTGGAAGCCGCCCGCCAGGCGGCCTGCCTGGCGGGAGCCTCCCCCGGCCGCCTGAACGGCTGCCACATGCAGGCCCTGCGCTTCACCGAGTGGAACTCCCCCGTCCACGTCGCATGCGGACCGGCCGAGGACGGCTGGGCATTCCAGATCACCCAGGGCGGCGATACGACCGCCTCGGGCACGCTGTCGTTCGCGACGGAGGGGTAACTCACCTTCAGGGGGCGCGGCTTCACGTCCACCCCGTGCAACAGCCCCGCGTTTCCCCACCCGTTGTCGACCTGCGATGGACGCCTGCCCGCTCGAAGGACGGGCGCCCATCGCAAATCCCATCAGGCATCAGGCATCAGGCATCAGGCATCAGGCATCAGGCATCAGGCATCAGGCATCAGGCATCAGGCATCAGGCACCGAGATACCCAAGTGCCCACTACCCACCCGATCTTCTACCCTGCGCCGAAGGGCTATTGAGCAGGGGGATCGACAATGAGCATGTACTTCGACATCGGTGACAAGACACTGTGGAACCCGTCGAACGGCGCCGGACGCCTCTTCCTACGGCAACTCGAAGTCTTCGAGGCGGAGTTGAACCTGCCCTCGGGAATCGGCCAGGGCAAGCATCAGGGCGACCCGGACACACTCGAGGTCGATCCGGCCACCTACGCGGAGTTCGTACGCGAGCTGGTCGCCTGCCACTGCCGGACAGGCCACTCCGTGATCCTCGCGCTCTCCGAGGGGTTCGTGGCAACGGCGGTCGCACTCGCGCGGCGCGCCGGAATCGAGGTGGCGATACCGGAACCGGAAGCCGGCCACATCGGTAGTCGCGTCCAGTACGACATCCAGGTCCCCGCCGACCCCAGGACCGCGCCGACCGCCGTCGCCACCACGCTGGACACCCGGGCGCGGGAGATCGACCGCTGGATGGCCCGCTGAACCGGCACACCCAGGACCGCCCCTCGCCGCCCCAACTCCCTGAACCAGCCTGCCGTTTCCACCTCACGCCGGCACAGCCCGGCCAAAGCCCCGATCGCGGATACGCCCACGGCCGCTTCCCGCACTATCCGTTGCCGTCCGCAGCAGCCCGGAACCCACGATCCTCAACCACCGGAAACGCCACCTGCACGGCGGCGACCCATCCGTCTCCAAGGTCCGGCGGTGTCAGGAACCGGTCCGGGCATCGCTCATGGGGCCGTCCAGGCCGATGAGTTGGCCGACCAGGACACCGAACCGTAGGTCGAGCCCGTCGGCGAGGCGGTCGCGCAACTCCGTCAGCTGGCGGATGCGGGCGTCGAGTTCGGCCAGACGCCGGATAGCCACCTGCGGGACGACGCACTTCTCCGAATAGGGACCCGGGCGGACCTGCGGCACGGTCGGGCTGTCGGGCAGCGCGTCGATGATGTCGATGAGGCGACGCACATCGCCGATGGTGAGGCCGGAGTCCAACAGCCCGCGGACGGCGTGGAGTCGGCGTACGTCATCCTCGCCGTACTCCCGCTGTCCCGACGCCGTACGCCGTGCCGTGACCAGGCCGCGCTGCTCGTAGTAGCGCAGGGTGCGGGTGGTGACACCCACGGCCGCCGCCGCGTCGCCGATGCGCATTCCGTCCTCCGGGAGTCGGGTGGCCGGCGACTACAACTCCACGACCACCGTGCCGATGTGGTGTCCTTCGAGCAGTTCCATCATGGCCCGGGGTGCCTGGTCGATTCCGGACAGGCGGGTGTGCGGGACGGTGACCGAGCCCTCGCGGAGCCAACGGCCGAACGTCTCCGGGTATTCCGCCAGTGCGTCCCGGTGGCGCGCGCCGTTGACGCCGCGGAGCTGGATCCCCCGCACGATGAGCGAGTAGGTGTCGATCTCGACGGGCGCCGTGTTCTCGCCCGACACCTGTGCGGAGAGCGCTCCGATCAGCCCCACCCGGGCACCAGGACGGGCCAGGGCCAGCGCGGCTCGCAACTGCTCCCCGCCGACGGTGTCCACGACCGCGTCGATGCCTTCGGGGGCTGCTTTGCGCAACTGGTCCTCGATCGGGCCCGCCCCGCGCAGCACGACCGCGTCGTACCCCAGTGTCTCGACCAGGTAGTCCGCCTTGCGCTGTGAACTGGTGCTGCCGATGACCCGGTCCGCCCCGCGCAGGCGGGCGAACTGCCCGGCCAGGGTGCCGAGTCCGCCCGCCGCGCCGGAGACGAACACCGTGTCCCCGTCGCGTACTTCGGCTCCCCGGACGACGCCGATCCACGCGGACGGCCCCTGCGAAAGGTACGCGACCAGGTCAGGCAGGACCGTCAGGTCGACGGGCTGCACCGCGTCGGCCTCCACCACGGCGTACTCGCGGAACCCCGCCCAGTGCGACACCAGATCACCGGGGCGCAGTGTCCCGCCCTCGGGAGCCGTCACCACCTCGCCGACGGCCGGAGCAGACAACGGCCGGCCGACCTCGAACGACGGCATAGGCATGCCCGCGTCCCCCCGCATCAGGGTGCGCAGGGAGGCGGCGACGCTCATCAGGCGGTTGCGTACCAGCGCCTGCCCAGGTCCCGGTTGCGGAACGGGAACCTCCATCACGGCGAAGTGGTCCGGATCGAGGGCGCGTTCGGGACGGGCGGCGAGACGCACCTCGCGATGCGTGGCGGGGATGTTCGACGGAGACATCTACGGGCTCCTGAAGGGTTGTTGACGGCCGCACACCTCGCGCGGCGCCCCCGACGTTAGAAGTTGACGCGCACGTCAAGGGCAAGCCGGAGCCGACCGCCCGGTCGCCGCCGCTCACCTGTCCGAACCTGCCATTGACGTACGACGACGTCGCTCCGTACGATCACGATCGGCATCGAGTGTCAGCGTCAAGCCCTGGCTAGCTGACCGGCAACCCTCCGACGCGGTGGGGTGCTCCAGGTGAAAGCCCGGCAGGATCACCGAGGATCTCTGCAAGCGCGAGACCCTGTGGCCGGGGCCGGAGATGTGGAGGACGGTCGTGCGACACAGCAGTGACCCGAGTGTCTCCCCCGCCTCCCTGACGGCCGCGACGGTGTTCTCCCGGTTCTCGCGCCGCCGCCACATCGACCTGCAGCGCTTCACCAGCTGTCTGTGTCGCGCCTGACCGCCTTGACCACGTCCGTCTGACGTCTGTCGCGGCCCGTAGGCGTTTCCCCGCAGCCTCTCGCGGTCCTGTCCGAGTTCACGGACATGTGCCGCAACCGCCGCGCCCTTTCCCTCCCTGCATCCCCAACTGCACTGCCCGTCATCGGCGTTGCGCCGACCGGAGCGGCGCGCCCGTGCGCGCAGCCGTGATCCGCGGGGCACCCCATGCGTAGTGACACGAGTAGGAGCACCCTCCGTGAGAGCACATCCGGACATCCGCCCCACCCGATGGGCGGCTCTGACCGCCCTCCTGACCACCAGCGTCCTGCTCACCGCCTGCGGGTCCGGCAGCAGCGGCGGCTCGGACGGCGGCAGCGGACCGGCGAAGTCCGGTGGCACCCTGACCTTCGCCGTGGGCTCCGACGCCGGCTGCGTGGATCCGCAGCAGGTGGCCAGCAACGACACCATCTACTCGGTGCGTCAGGTCGTGGACTCCCTCACCGACCAGGACCCCGGGACCGGCAAGATCGTGCCCTGGCTGGCGAAGAGCTGGGACATCAGTTCCGACGCGACCACGTTCACCTTCCACCTCAGATCGGGTGTGACCTTCAGCGACGGGTCCGAGCTGACCGCGCAGGTGGTCAAGGACAACTTCGACGCGGTGCCGGAACTCGGCGCCCTGGGGACCCTCGCCGAGGGCTATCTGAGCGGCGTCAAGAGCACCACCGTGGTCGACCCGCTCACCGTCAAGGTGGCCTTCCAGCAGCCCAACGCCCAGTTCCTGCAAGCGACTTCGACGCACTCGCTGGGCATCGAGTCCTCGGCAAGCGTGAAGAAGTCCCCGCAGCTGAAGTGCAGCCAGGGAGTGGTCGGCTCCGGGCCCTTCGTGCTGAAGCAGTACGTGCAGAACCAGTCGGTCACGCTGGCCAGGCGCACCGGGTACGCCTGGGGTTCCTCGCTGTGGCACAAGAGCGGCGAGGCCTACCTGGACAAGGTGGTCTTCAAGGTCGTACCCGAGGCGGGGGTACGGGCCGGCAGCCTCCAGTCCGGGCAGGTGGACGCGATCAGCAGCGTCGGAAAAGCCAACGAGGCGGCCCTCAAGGGCGGCCAGGTCACCCTTCAGCGGCGGGCCAACCCCGGCGTGGTGTTCGGCCTGGCCTTCAACAACTCACGGCCGGCCCTGAAGGACGCACGGGTACGCCAGGCCATCGGGCTGGCCATCGACCGCAAGCAGATCGCCGACACCGTGTTCCCGACCGGAACCCAGCCCGCGACCAGCATCCTGGCGCACACCACACCCGACTACACGGACCTCTCCTCGGACCTGACGACCGACGCGGCCAAGGCGAAGTCCCTTCTGGACGCGGCCGGTTGGAAGACCGGCAACGACGGCATCCGCACGAAGGACGGCAAGAAGCTGAGCCTGACGGTCGACTGGATCCCCAACTCGGCGACCAACCAGCCCGCGTTGGAGCTGATCCAGCAGCAACTCAAGGCCGTCGGTGTCGGCCTGACGCTCAAGCAGCTCCAGGTCACCCAGCTCGCCCCGACGCTCCAGTCGGGTGACTACGACGCGGCGTGGGGCAACGTGACCCGTGCCGACCCGGACATCCTGCGCAGCTCCTTCTCCACCGAGCTGGCCAACTTCTACCGCGTCACGGCGGGCCCGCTGGACACCCCGCTGACCCAGCAGGCGGCGACCACGGATACCACGAAGCGCGCCCAACTCGTCGAGCAGGCACAGGAGTTGATCGTGCGGAACGCCTACTACGCACCGGTGGTGGAACTCCAGAGCCAGATCGGCGTGGCGACGAAGGTGCACGGCCTGAACTTCGACGCCTCCAGCCGGATCCAGCTCCACGACACCTGGATCGGCTGACCCATGCGCCGCTACGCGATCAAACGACTCGCCCAGGCCGTCGGGGTGCTGTGGGCGGCCTACACGGTGTCCTTCCTGATCCTGGACTTCCTGCCCGGCGATCCGGTCACGGCGATGGCCGGTGCCGGAATGGATTCCGGGCAGGTCGATCCGGCCCAACTCGCGGCGTTGCGGCACGAGTACGGCTTCGACAAGCCGATCCTGGTGCAGTACGCCGACTACCTCGGCAAGGCGGTGCGCGGGGACTTCGGCGACGCGGTCTCCACCGGCCGGCCCGTGACCTCGACGCTGGCCGACGCGCTGCCCCAGACACTTCAGCTGACCGGAGCGGCGCTGCTGCTCGCGGTGGTCCTGGGCGGCGGTCTGGCTGTGCTGGCGACGTACACCTCGCGGCGCTGGCTGCGCCAACTGCTGCTGTCGTTGCCGCCGTTGGGGGTGTCCGTACCGACGTTCTGGACCGGTCTGCTGCTCGTGGAGTCCTTCTCCTTCCGGTTGCACTGGTTCCCGGCCTTCGGCAACGACGGGCTGCGGGGGCTGGTCCTGCCGGCCGTGACCCTGGCGATCCCGACCGGCGCGCAGGTCGCCCAAGTACTGGCCAAGAGCCTCCTCACGGCACTGGACCAGGCCTATGTGGAGACCGCCCGCGCCAAGGGCGCCGGCCGGTGGCGGGTCCATCTGCGGCACGCCCTGCGCAACGCGTCCCTGCCGGCGTTGACGGTCGTGGGGCTGCTGGTGGGGCAGTTGATCGCCGGTTCGGTGGTCGTCGAGACGGTGTTCTCGCGCGACGGCCTCGGCCGGGTGACGGCCGCCGCGGTCACGGCCCAGGACATCCCGCTGGTCCAGGGGGTGGTGGTGTTCGGGGCGCTGATCTTCGTGGTGACGAACCTGGTCGTCGACCTCGTGTATCCGCTGCTGGACCCGCGGATCGTGGTGGCCTCGGGCCGGAAGGCAGGATTCGCATGAGCCGGGAACTGATCGCCGACACCACCGGCGCCGCGCTCGGCCTCCCGGCCCGGCCGGCCGAACCGGGAAGCGGCCCCGGACCGGGGAGCCGTGTCGATCTGCGGCGCGTCCGGAGGTTCCTGGTGCGCCGCCCGGGCCTGCTGCTGTCGGTCCTGATCGTCGTCCTGGTGGTGCTGGCCTCCTTCTGGCCGGATCTGTTCACCTCGAAGGATCCGCTGCGGGGGGTGCCGTCGGAGAACTTCCGCGGCCCGAGCGGCGCGCACTGGTTCGGCACCGACGAACTGGGACGCGATGTGTTCTCCCGGGTCGTGCACGGCGCCCAACTCTCCCTGAAGGCAACGCTGATCGCGGTCGCGGTCGCCTTCGTGGTGGGCAGTCTGATCGGTCTGGTCGCCGGGTTCGTCGGACGCTGGGTCGACGACGTGCTGATGCGCTTCGTCGACGTACTGCTGTCGATCCCGGCACTGTTCCTGTCCCTCGCCCTGGTCACCGCGCTGGGCTACGGCACGGTGAAGGTGGCGGTCGCGGTCGGGATCGCCAGCGTCGCGAGCTTCGCGCGGGTGACGCGGTCGGAGGTGCTGCGGGTGCGGCAGGCGGTCTTCGTCGAGGCATCGCGCTCGTGCGGATCCCGCTGGTACTCGGTCCTGGGCCGCCATGTCCTGCCCAACGCGGCGGGCCCGGTGATCGTCCTGGCCACCCTCGACTTCGGCTCCTCGATCCTCGCCGTGTCGGCCCTGAGCTTCCTCGGCTACGGCGCCCCGCCGCCGGCACCGGAGTGGGGCACGCTGATCTCCGACGGCCGCAACTACCTCGCCAACGCCTGGTGGTTGACGGCGCTGCCGGGACTGGCGATCGCCGCGACCGTGCTGGCCACCAACCGCATCGCACGTGCGCTCGACGGCGAATGGTCGCGGCAGCGATGACCGAGCGTGTGACGAACGACCCCGGAACGGGTGGGAACTTGACGACAACACCGAGCACCGGACCGAACGTGCAGGGAGCTCTGGAGATACGCGGCCTGTCGGTGTCGTACCGCACCCGCGGCACCACCGTGCGGGCGGTGCGGGACGTCGACCTCGATGTGCGGCCGGGTGAAGTGACCGCGGTGGTGGGCGAGTCGGGCTCCGGCAAGAGCACCACCGCGCACGCGGTCACCCGGCTCCTGGCACCGAACGCCAGGATCGACAGCGGCACGATCCGCTTCGGCCGGCACGACCTCACCACACTGTCCGAGGCGGAGCTGCGCACCGTGCGCGGCGCACAGATCGGCCTGGTCCCGCAGGACCCGTCCGTGTCGCTGAACCCGGTCAAGCGCATCGGCGAGCAGATCGCCGAGGTCCTGCGCATCCACGGTCTCGCGACCCGCCGTTCCGCGCCGTCGGAGGCGGTCGGCGTCCTGAACCGGGCGGGCCTCCCTGACGCGGCCACCCGAGCCCGGCAGTACCCGCACGAACTCTCCGGCGGTATGCGGCAGCGCGCCCTGATCGCCATCGCCATCGCCGCGAACCCGAAGCTGATCATCGCCGACGAGCCGACCAGCGCGCTCGACGTCACCGTGCAGCGCGTCATCCTCGACCATCTCCAGGGCCTCACCGAGGAGTTGGGCACAGCGATCCTGCTGGTGACCCATGATCTCGGAGTCGCCGCGGACCGGGCACAGCGCCTGGTCGTCATGTCGCAGGGCAGGGTCGTGGAGGCGGGCCCGACCCGCGACATCCTCGCCGACCCCCAACACGAGTACACACGGCGGCTGTTGGCGAGCGCGCCGAGCCTGGCCACCGCCCGCGCGAGTTTCCCGGCCGCCGCGCCCGCGGCCACCGAGGGGACACCACTGGTCACCGGAGGGAAGCCACTGGTCGAAGTCCGCAACGCGGTCAAGGAGTTCAGGCTCCCCCGCGCGGGCGGCGAGTCCCGCACCCTGCGCGCGGTGGACGACGTCAGCTTCACCCTGCACCGCGGCCGCACCCTCGCCCTGGTCGGCGAGTCCGGTTCGGGGAAGTCCACCACGGCCCGGCTGGTGCTCCGCCTGACCGACGCGACCGAGGGCAACATCCTGTTCGACGGTGCCGACATCACCACCGCCCGAGGCGCGCAGGCCCGCCAACTGCGCCGCCGGGCCCAGCTGGTCTACCAGAACCCGTACGCCTCCCTCGACCCCCGCTTCTCCATCGGCGAGGTGATCACCGAGCCGCTGCGCGCGTTCAAGGTCGGCGACCGCGCCTCCCGCCTCGAACGCGCCCGCGACCTGCTCGACCGGGTCGCGCTGCCCGCCTCGACGCTGGAACGCCGTCCGGCGGAACTGTCGGGCGGGCAACGCCAGCGCGTGGCGATCGCCCGCGCCCTCGCGCTCTCACCGGATCTGGTCGTCTGCGACGAGCCGGTGTCCGCGCTCGACGTCTCCGTCCAGGCCCAAGTCCTCGACCTGCTGGCCGAGTTGCAGGCAGACACAGGCGTGGCCTACCTGTTCATCTCGCACGACCTGGCCGTCGTACGCCAGATCGCGCACGAGGTGGCGGTCATGCGGGCCGGCCGCATCGTGGAAGTGGGCGCGCCCGAAGACCTCTTCACGCACCCCGAGCACGAGTACACCCGTGAACTGCTCGCGGCGATCCCCGGCCGCCGGGACGACCACGACCTGAGGACGCAGACCGCATGACCATCACCTCCCTCGCCTTCCTCACCCCGGGCAACTTCGCCGACGACGACCCCTACACCGGCCTGGAGGAGACCCTCCAACTCTTCGAGTACGGCGAGCGGTTGGGCTACGACGGCGCCTGGATCCGGCAACGCCACCTCGAACACGGCGTCGGTTCGGCCGCGGTGTTCCTCGCCGCGGCCGGACAGCGCACCGAGCGCGTCGAGTTGGGCACCGCGGTCATCCCGATCGGCTACGAGAGCCCGTTCCGGCTGGCCGAGGACCTGGCCCTGGCCGACGTACTGTCCCGCGGCCGACTCCAGATCGGCTTCAGCACCGGCATGCCGCACGCCGACATCCTCGGCGACCTCGTGCACGACGGCGACTGGCGCACCTTCGACCTCTCCTACGGCAGGGTCGCCCGCGTCGTCGACAACCTGCGCGGTGGCTATCTCGGGGACCCGGACACGGTGATCCAGTCACCGGGCAACACCCAACGCCCGCGCCTCCAACCGCACAACCCCGGCCTGGTGGACCGCATTTGGTACGGCGGCGGCAGCCTGCGCTCGGCTCGCTGGGCGGGCGAGAACGGCCTCAACCTGCTGTCCGGCAACATCGTCACCGGCGAGGGCACCGACGACTTCACCACGGCCCAGTCGAACCTCCTCACCGAGTACCGGCGGCTCCAGCCCGCCGCCCGCGTCGCGGTGGGCCGCGTGATCGTGCCGTTCGACAGCGCGGACCGGGCCACCCGTACCCGCTACCAGGAGTACGCCACGAGCCGCCACGCCCGCACCCTGGCCCCGCAGGGCCCGAGACGAACCCTGTTCGCACCGGACGTCGTCGGCACGGCGGAGCAGATCCTGGAACAACTGGCGGCGGACCCGGTGGTGACGGCCGTGTCCGAACTGCGCCTTGAACTGCCGTACGAGTTCCGGCGGGAGGAGTACGAGCAGATCCTGCACGACGTACGCCACCTGATCGCACCCGAACTGGGCTGGCGCCCGGCGCAGTTGGAGGCCACGCGGTGAGTTCCGTACGACTGAAGCTGCACACCCGGGTGCCGTTCGCCGAGGGTGGGGCGTCCTAGGTGATCAATGCCACGGCACGCTACGCCGTGGGCCCGGAGGCCGCCCGTGGCGACGCGGGGCACGGAACCGTACACGGTCTGACGACGGCCGAGTTCATCGTGGACGCGTCGTCCGTCCCGTCGCTCCCGCTCTTCCGCTCTCTCGCTGGACGAGCACCGGGTCCTCCCCCGCCAGCGCGCACGGAGTACACACCAGCAGGACCGCATCATGTGATCGAGTCTCCGAGGCATCGCTCCGCGTGTCGCTGGACCCCGAGTCGACGCGGAAGCCCCAAGACCACTACACCGAACACCGATCCGGCACCCTCACGCCCCGAGACCACTACACCGAACATCGGTCCAATACCCGCGCTCCCTACGCCTGTTGCACCGAGCACCGACCCAACGGCCGCGCACCCCAACACCCCCAGGACCACAGCACGGTGACCACCACAGCCGCCGACCGCCCTTTGCTGACCCCGGCGCCGCTGCTCCCGGTGGCCACCGCCCGGCAGACACGGGTCCGACTGCGGGACGCCCCTCAGGGCAAGTGGCTCACGCTGTGGGCCACCGTCGCCCCGCCCTGGCGGTCGACAGTGCCCTCGCCCTCGCCGGACCGACGGCCATCTGCCGTATCACCCAGGCCATCACCGACCGGCGGGCCCCGGGCACGCTGGTCGGCCCGGTGCTGCTCCAGGCGTACGCCCTGCGCTGGTGTCTGCGGACCTCGCAACCGCTCTACGCGGAGGGTCGCACCGCCGACGGACGCCATATCTCGGCGCTGCTCGGCGCGTTCGCCGCGCTGCCCACCCTGCGGGCGTTGCGCCTCGGCCCGGGCCTGCACGCCTGGGTGGAAGCGGCCTCGGCGGAGACGATGACGTACGAACTGCGGACCACGCACACGGCGCCCCGGTTCCACGGCCGGCTCAACGGCGCCGAACTCCTCGGCCTGAGCACGGTGTTGGTCGCGGTGTACACCCTGGTGCACGTGGGGCCAGCCGACGCGGGGCGCCGCGACGACGGCCGCGCTGTTCTTCATGGGCCTATCCGATCCGGTCAACACGATGCTCGGCGGATTCGACAGTGCGCAGCAGGTGGCGGCCGGCCTCCCCAGAATCGTCGGCGTCACGCTCGACGGCCCCGCGTCGGACGAACGCCCGCAGGGCCCGATCGACCATCCAGGAACGGAACTTCTGGTGCACGACGTCCACCACCGCTACGGCACCGGCCCCGACGTGCTGCACGGCGTCGACCTCGAACTACGCGCCGGGCAGCGGCTGGAGATCGTCGGGGCCACGGGCTCGGGCAAGTCCACGCCAGCGAGTTTCATCGCGGGCCTGTGCCTCCCGTCCTCGGGGCGGATCACCCTGGGCGGCACCGACACCGCCGACCTGGCCATCCCCACACCGGAGGGGCGGCGCCTGATCATGCTGGTGCCCCAGGAACACCACCGGTTCCTCGGGACCGTCGCGGACAACCTCCGGCTCGCCCGCCATGACGCCTCTGCGTCGGACCTCGCCGCCGTGCTCGCCGTCGTAGCCGCGACGGGGTGGACCGCCACGCTCCCGGACGGCATCGACACCTCTGTCGCCACCGGAGGCGTCGATCTCACCCCGCGCCAGATACAGCAACTCGCCCTGGCTCGCGCCCTGTTGCTCGATCCGGAGGGGGTCGTCAAGGACGAGGCCACGGCGGAGGGCAGCAGCGACACCGCCCAGGCCCTCGACCGGGCGGCCCTCGCCGCGACCGGGGGGCCGTACCGCGGCGGTGGTCGCCCACCGCCTGTCCCAGGCGACCACCGCCGACGTCATGGCGGTGATGGACGACGGCAGGGTCATCGAGCGGAGACGACCCGACGAGCTGTGGTCGACCGGCGGGATCCACGCCCGTCTCGCCTGCCCCGTCCCGTCCGGCACTACACGTCGGCCTCCGCGACCGCCGGCGGCGCGGGGTCGTGGTCGGCTCCGGCGGCTTCGAGCACAACGCGGCGATGCGCGCCCAGTACCAGCGCCAGCCCATCGGCACGGACTGGAC
>NZ_JBLTJC010000006.1:0-83045 GCF_048158785.1 Streptomyces colwelliae
ATCAGCGCCTTGTACGCGACGCTCCGCTCCCTGCCGCCCGGCGCGGTTGCTGCCGCGGCCGTGCCGCCCACCGTGTGCACGGGCGCGGACCGCACCTGCTCGATCAGGCGCTCGGGATGCCGAATGCGGCGAGTCCTGGTCGAAGTTGACCACGCCGGTCTTCTCCAGCACGGTGATGTGGTCCAGGACGGTGTCGTTGGCGAGGTCGGCGAGCGCGCGGACCATGGTGTTCGTGGTGGTGGCGCGGATCTTGGCGATGGCCGGGAAGATCTGGCCGTGGGTGACACGCATGATGTTGGCGGCGGTGGTATCGAACTGTGTGCCCGACTGGGCCGCCGAGGTCGCCACGAACTGCTGCTGCTGAGGGCTGGCCTGGTTGGGCAGGGTGATGTTCAGCTCGGGCGCGATCTTGCGGCACAGCTCGTCGAGGCCGGCGTGCCCGACGATCAGGTGCCGGCCCGCTTCCCGCATCTCCTCCGTGGAGCCCTTCTTCAGCGCCAGTTCGCCCAGCGGGTACTCCCACAGTCCGGCGGAGCGGACCTTGACGACGAAGTCGCGGTCGGCCTCGGTCAGCGGGCCGTAGCGGGTGTTGGCGATGATGCGTGAGGGGTTGCCGGAGGTGTTCTGCACGCCGAGCATCGCGGGGTAGGCGAGGGCACTGAGGGTCACGCCCAGGGCGCCGACCACGACGACGGTTCCTGCCGTGTTGCGGGAGAGGGGCATGCGGCCTCCAGGTGTGAGCGGCTCGTATGCCAGGGGGTACGGACAGGCCGGAGCATCCGATCATTGCTCTGGGTAAATTTTGCATGCCGTCGTATGGCGTGCGTCACATGCGTGGGGTCATCCGGTGGTGGGGGAGGCGGATGGTGAGGGTGCCGCGGCAGGGTCCGCCGGGCCGGTCGGTACTCCGGCGGTCGGCAGTCCGGGAGGCACGGTGAGGGTGACCATGGGTGCCCCCGGTTGCGGCACCGGTGGTGTGACCTGGCTGGCGGGCAGCTTCGGCGGGGTCGTCTCCTGGAAGTTGACCTGGTCGAAGTTGACCAGCCCGGTCTTCTCCATCTGGGTGATGTGGTCCAGGACCACGTCGTTGGCCTGGTCGGCCAGTGCGCGCACGAGGGTGTTCTCGGTGGTGGAGCGGATCTTGGCGATGGTGTTGAAGATCGAGCCGTGGGTGATGCGCAGGGTGTTGGCGAAGTCGGTGTCGAACTGCTTGCCCGTGTCCGACTTGAACTTGTCCAGGAAGCCCTGCTGCTGGGGGGTGGGCTGGTTGGGGATGGTGATGTTCAGCTCGGGGGCGATCTTGCGGCAGGAGGCGTCGAGCGCGGCGTGCCCGATGACCAGGTGCCGGCCGGCCTCGCGCACGGCCGCGGTCGTCCCTTTCTGCATGGCCAGGTCACCGGAGGGGCCCTCCCACAGTCCGGCGGAGCGCACGAACACCACGAAGTTGCGGTCGGCCTCGGTGAGCGGACCCCACTGGGTGCTGGCGATGATGCGCGACGGATTGCTGGACGCGTTCTGCACCCCGAGCATGCTCGGGTAGGCCAGGGCGGCGAGCGTGACGCTCAGGGCCCCGCCCACGAAGACGGTTCCGAGCGTGCTGCGCGAGATGGGCATCGTGCCTCCTGGAGCGGACAGCGGGTACGTCGGCAGGTACGGGCCCGCAACGGAAAGAGAACCCTTGCTCCAGGTAAAGATTGCACTATGCCATTCCGTGTCCTGGTGTTGGTGTCACCTAGCGGACGCGCAGCCACACGGCCTTCGACGGAGTGCCACCGCCGTCCGTGGCGACCGCCATGTACCAGCCCGATGGCACGAGCGCCGGGTCGTCGGGGATCCGGACGGTCAGCGACCTGCCGGTGCGGCGGATCACGTCGAGGGCGACGGAACGCTGGTCGAAGTCGGTGGCGTGGGTGGCCGATCCGGGGTGCATGAGCCGGACGCGGGTGATACGGGCGGCATCCGCGGAGTCGAACGTGACCTCCTCGCCCCGCTCGGCCTCGGGCCTGCCGGTGCGGGCGAGGGCGGGCCGTGCGCCGTGGAAGAGGGAGGGCGGTGTGTAGACCTCGACGCGCTGTTCGAAGTGGCCGGGGCGGGAGTCGGCCTTGTCGGCGAAGAGGGGGTCGGAGCCGAAGACGGCGACGCGGCCGTCGGGCAGGAGCAGGGCCTCGGTGTGGTAATTGCGGCCGACGGCGGGGTCGGCGGCCGGGGAGAAGGTGTTGGTGGCCGGGTTGTAGAACTGGGCCGTGAGGAGGTCGCTGGCGCCCTTGCCGCGGTAGCCGCTGCTGCCGCCGGTGGTGAACACGGTGTCGTCCGGCATGATCACGCTGTTCAGGTAGCGGGTGTTCGCCGGCAGACGGGGACCCGGAGTGAAGGCGGGCCGTGCCGCGTCGAGGTCGGCGATCGCGGTGCGGGAGGTCGCCGCACGCGACTCGCCGACGCCTCCGCCGCCCAGGACCATGACCTTCCTGTCCTGCGCGGGCGGCAGCAGCACCGAGGACGAGGTTTCCAGGGTGTCCGCGTCCCTGAGACCCCCGACGGGGGTGAAGGTGTTGGTCCCCAGGTCCCACAGGCCGGGCTCGCGGCCCTTGTCGGCCGGTCCGTAACCGGCGTTGGAGCCGGAGTAGAACACCTTCCCCCTCCCGGTGAGGAAGAGGGAGGGGTAGGTGGGGAAGTAGCGGGTCGGCGCCTTCGACCAGGTTCGGGTCTTGGGGGCGTAGATCTCGTTCTTGCCGGGCACGACCTGCCCGATGTCGTCGAGACCGGAGACGGCCAGGACGCGGCCGTCGGAGGTCGTGGTCAGGGTCGGGTACCAGCGGGCCTCCGTCATCGAGCCGACCTTGGTGTACTTCTCGGTGGCCGGGTCGAACTCGTAGGCGTCCTTGATGCCTTGGAAGTCCTTCTTGTCGAGGCCGAGCTTGTTGGCGATGCCGTAGAGGTTGTTCGCGTCCTTGCCCTTCAGGCCCTGGATCTCGTACTGCTCGGTGGTGTTGGTGATGCTCAGCGGGCCTTCTTCCACCGCCTCGACGAAGACGCGGGCCTGGCTCGCGGTGACCGTGACGTTGCCGCCGCGGCCGGTGGGTGTTTTCTTCGCGGCGGGCACGCGCACGGGGAACTGGGAGCGGTACTCCACGCCCGCGGGGGAGCGGAAGACGGTGCCCTTGGGGAAGGTGCGCGGGCGGTCGGGGCTCTCGTTCTTGACCAGCATCGCGCCGCCCGCCCGCTTCACGTCGCCCTTGAGGACCTCGTAGCGTGCGGTGCCGCCGGCGATCAGGATCTTGCCGTCGGGGAGCTGGGTGTGGCCGCCGCAGAACAGGTCAGCCGGTGTGTCGATCTTCCTGAAGGTGTCCGCTGCCGGGTCCCACAGGGTGCTTTTGAAGGCGCCGCCGTTGAAGTGCGCGACGTTGTTGCCGGAGCCGGCGATGAGCAGGACCTTGCCGGTGTGGAGCAGGATCGCGTGGATGGAGTTGGGCTCGTAGCCGTCCGGCAGGCTGGCGAGGGCCCAGTGGCCGTACTTCGCCCTGTACGCGGGCTGGTTGATCTCGTAGTGGTGGTAGGCGTGCTGGGCGAAGCCCGCCACGGCCGGTGCGTTGAGCACGGCGAGGGCGACGATGGCCGCGGTACCGAGCAGGGTCTTGCGGGTGGTGAGACGTGAGGGTCGCTTGGTCATCGGGACGTGCCTCCGTGGCGGACGGGGCGGGCGTGGACGTACTGACGACTACCTCACCCACCACGGAGGCTGGTGGCGACACACTTGTTTGCACTGTGCAAAATGGCCCGATGTGAGCAATGTGCCCGCTTTTACAGGGGGTGCATCGCCCAGAGGGGTTGAGTTACATCCGCTCCTTCCAGCCGGCGCGGACCAGCCAGCCGTTGACCGGCCATGCCGTGAAGAAACCGACGATCATGGCGAGCTGCATCAGCAGCCAGTACGAGGCCGTGGTCTTCGCCAGTCCTGGGGTGAAGAGGATCTCCCGGTAGCCCCACATGCCCGCGAACAGGCCGATCTGGAAGGCGACGATGGAGAACGTGTCGGCCTTCACCGCCGCCCACAGGCCCTGAGCGGGCCCGATGTCACGCATGGGGGCGATGGTGAAGTACTGGAACCCGATGCCCAGCAGCCAGGCGAAGGTGAAGTCCAGCAGGAAGTCGGCGTACAGGGCTTTGCCCGCGATCGTCAGGCCGGTCGCCCGCACCAGCCACTCGCCGCCGAGGTCGCCCAGGACGCATCCCGCGCCGCAGTGGCTGACGGCCTTGGCGGACGTGACCCACTCAGGCAGTGTCTCCGCATCCGGCTCGCCCTCCCGCTCGATCACCGGACGGGAGGTGCGCCGACCGTGACGGACGTAGAACCACAGGGCGGCCGGACCCCAGTACAGGGCCGTGACCGGGTACACCAGATTCATGATCCACATCCGCTGGCGGTATCCGCGCAGCGCCATGTCCGCTGCGATCGCCACAGCGCTCGCCCCGGCCGCGGCCAGGCCGGCCCAGCCGAGCACCTCCAGCCAGACCGGAGGGTGGTGGGGTTCCACGGTGGTCACGTCTCGTTGAGGCGGGCGGTCGCCACGCGCCCGGGCCGCATGATGCGAATCTTGCGGCTCTCGCAGGCGGGGCAACAGGGCGACTGCAGCGGTGACGGCACCCGCCTGCCGTCGAGGCGGTAGACGGCTGTGATCCGCGCCTGCTCGTCCACGGTCACGTCGATGTCGTAGGTGTCCTCCCAGCCGTGGCCGCAGTCGAGGCACACGAACGAGTAGGAGCGCTGGACGTGGTCTGTATGCATGGCCCACCTCTTTGGGAACGATCCGGGCGTCCAGCCCCCGTGTACCCAGTTTTGCATAGTGCAAAAGTGTGTGCCGGGTTCGGTCAGGCCGGGGTCGGGCGTCGTCAGGGGGCCGTGTGCACCGCGCGCAGCGCGCTCTGGTGGCTGAGCCAGCCGACCGGCTTGCCGTGCTCCGAGTCGAGGACCGGAACGCCGGTTCCCGCGGCCGACAGCAGCGCGTGCAGGGCCTGGGCCAAGGACTGGTCGGCGGTGACGGGGGCGGGAGGCTCGGCGAGTTGTCCGACCTGGGTCGGCGCGTCCTCCGGCTGTTCGGCGAGGGCCTCGGCCACCGCCTGCGCGGTGACGACTCCTGCGTAGGCACCTGAGTCGTCGATCACCGGAAGGGCGCCATGCCCGGACAGGCTCAGCAGATCGGCGGCGTCCGCCAGCGCCGTGGAGGCGGCCAGGGGAGAGGGCAACGGCTCCATCACGGCGCCGACGTGCTGGGTGCCGATCCGGGCGCCGGGGGCCGGCCCTTCGAGATCGATGCCGCGCCGGCGCAGCTTCAGGGTGTAGATGGTGTCCCGGGTCAGCAGGCGGCTGGTGGCGGTGGCCAGCACGATCGCCAGCATCAGCGGCAGGATGATCGAGTACTCGCCGGTGAGTTCGAAGAGGATGACCACGGCGGTGATCGGTGCGCGGGCGGCGCCGGCGAACACGGCGCCCATGCCGACCAGTGCGTACGCGCCGACGGCGCCGGCCGATGCGGGCAGCAGGTGGTGGACACCGATGCCGTACGCCGAGCCCAGCATCGCCCCGATGAACAGGCTGGGGGCGAACACTCCGCCCGAGCCGCCGATGCCGATGGTCAGGCTGGTCGCCAGCATCTTCCCTACCAGCAGCAGGAGGAGGAAGCCGACGGCGTAATGGCTTTCGGTCGCCTTCTGCAGCACGGGGTAGCCGACACCGTACATCTCCGGCAGCGCCAGCAGCAGCAGCCCGAGCGCGAGGCCGCCGACGGCCGGGCGCAGCCACTCCGGGCCGCGCCAGACCCAGTCGCAGGCGTCCTCGATCAGGTACAGGAACCGCGAGAAGCCCACCCCCACCACGGCGGCGCCGACGCCGAGCGCGGCGAACAGGCCGTACTGGGTGAGGTGGTCGACGTGGAAGTCGGGGAGGCTCAGGAAGGCGGCGTTGCCGAACGCGGCCCGCCCGATGACGCTCGCGGTCACGCTGGCCAGGACGGCGGCACCGAAGGCTTCAGCGGTGAAGGTGCCCAGGATCAGCTCCATGGCGAAGAACACGCCGGCCAGCGGTGCGTTGAAGGTGGCGGCGATGCCGCCCGCCGCACCGCATGCGACCAGCAGTTTCATCCGGCCCTCGGCCACCTTCGTCACCCGGCCGAGGGTGGAGCCGAGCGCCGAGCCGATCTGTACGATCGGCCCCTCCCGGCCCACCGAGCCGCCGGAGCCGATGCACAGAGCGGAGGCGAGGGTCTTGACGACGGCGACCTTGGGGCTGATCCGCCCGCCGCGCTGGGCGACGGCCAGCATCACCTCGGGCACCCCGTGCCCGCGTGCCTCCTTGGCGAACCGGTTCACCAGCGGCCCGTACAGCAGGCCGCCGATCACCGGGGTGAAGAGCACGAAGTACGGGCCCAGCCATGGTACGTGCGGATTGTCCGCGCCGGGGGAGGCCGCGTAGTCGGCGTGACCGGAAAGAAGGTGCGTGAAGGTCTTGATGCACCAGCGGAAGACGACCGAGCCCGCTCCGGCTCCGGCGCCGACCACGACGGCCAGGGCCATCAACCCCCAAGGGGCGTTCCGCAGTCCCGCGAGACTCGGTGCGGGGGTGAAACCACTGGTTGTGCTGGACACGTGCTTCCCGTCAGTCGCTGCCGGTATGGCGCTCATCGCCTCCCCTTCCTCACCTTTGCATTATGCAAAACGAGTCAAGGGTGTGCGTCACAGGCCGGCGTCTGCCGATCGGGGCCGAAGGGAGCCTGTGGCGCGCGGGTCGGCTCGCGGGGGAGTGGGTGAACGCACAGAGCGAGGAGGCGGACGGTGAACAGTCCGGTTTCTCCACCCTTGATCGTGGTGGGGGGCGACGGGTTCGAGGCGAGCCGGGCGGCCCTGCGCTGGGCCGCCCGTCAGGCCGGACCGGCTGGTGCGCGGCCGTACCCTGTGCAGGCGTGGCGGCTGGCGGTGACCTCCGGCATGCCCGGCGTGGACCCTTCACCGGGATGCTCCTCGGACCGGTCAGCGAGCACTGCGCGCATCACGCCACCTGCCCGGTCCTCGCCATCCGGGCCGGCAGTACCTGGCTCTCCCGAGGGTTTCAGTTCGCTTCGGCATGCGTCTCGACGTCTTCGATGCCGATGGGGCGCCCTGCCGTTGTCCACCGGACGTACAGTCCGGCCGCGATGAGCAGGGTGGCGGCCAGGGAGAGCATGGGCCAGCCGCGCAGGAGGTTCACCGCGAGGGTGAAGGCGACGGCCGCGGCGGCCAGGCCGTTGACCCAGGCCAGGACGGTCTTCTGTTCGCGGGTGGCGAAGCGGGCCATGGCCATCAGCCCCACCAGGAAGCTGACGAACACGGCGACGGCGTAGAACAGGACCAGCTCCTGTTCCTGGCCCGCGGCCGCGACGATGATCAGCGCTGCTGCGGCGAGGTAGACGACGACCGACCAGTACGGGGTGTGGTGCCGGTTGGTCCGGCCGAGTACCGGGGGCAGTACACCGGGCTGTTCGGCCGTGCCCGACAGTGCCTTCAGCAGTCCCGGTCCGGCCTGGAAGGAGGAGCTGGCGGCGGCGAGCAGCAGCAGTGAGCTGGTCAGCTGGAAGGCGCCGTAGAGCCAGCCCGGTCCGGCGGCGGCGTGCGCGATGTCGGCGATCTGGGTGGAGTCGGCGCCGGGGATGCCGATGTGCAGTTGGACGGCGAGTGCGGTCAGGGCCAGGGTCAGGCCGCCGACGATCACGACCAGCAGGGCGAGGGTGCCGCGGCCGAAGCGGCGGCGGTGGGTGTCGTCGAGCTGGCCGAGCTGGGCGATGGCGGTCGACGGCGCCTCGATGCCGGTGGCCAACGCCATCGCGACCGGGAAGGCCAACACCACCGCGAGCATCGCCGAGTGGCCCGGGTCTGTGGCCGTAGCGGCGTGACCGGTTGCGTGGGGAGAGGCAAAGCCCAGGATCAGCACGGCTACGGAGATGACGACGAAGGCGACGGTCATGACGGCGAACAGCAGGCGTCCGCCGTGCCCGAACCAGGTCAGCCCGGCCACCACGACCAGCAGGACCAGCGCCAGCGGGATGCGCCACGAGGCCAGCCCCGGGAACAGGGCGATCACCGCGCTGGTCGCCGCCGAGATCGAGATACCGATGGTCAGCACGAAGTCGACGACGAGTGCGCCGATGGGCAGGAAGGTCCAGCGTGGCCCGAAGGCGCGCCCGGCCGCGGCCGCCGCGCCTCCGCCCTTGGGGAAGCGCCGCACCAGCTGCCAGTAGTTCGCGGTGACGATCACGACGAGTCCGATGACCAGGCTCATCGTCGGCAGCAGTAGCGCGAGGTCGCCGTGCAGGGCGCGCAGTGCCGCCTCGATGGCGTACGCCACCGAGGAGACCGGATCGGCGATCACCGCGAAGGCGAACGCGAAGAAGAGAACAGAGCGGCGCGGGCCGCGGCCACGCACGGCGAGGGACGGGGCTGTCGCGACGGCGGCAGCCGGCTTTGACGAGGTCACGCGAAGACCTTCCTGGAATGGTTCGTTCAGGACACTTCGCCGACCCGTCTTCCCGGCACACCGGTCATGACCCTACGTCAGGAGACCATCAGCGAGGCGTTAGGGATGCATCAAGATTCCTTGCCTCCGGGTAGCCCGACAGGTCCTTCTTGCCCTGAGCTTTGCATAATGCAAAAGTGGTGGAAGGGATGAACGCCCGGGGAGTGGAGAGGCGAAACACACCGATGAGAGCAGTGATCTGCGGAGCCGGTATCGCCGGGCTGTCGCTGGCCGGCCGCCTGCACAACGTGCTCGGCTGGGAGGTCGTGGTCCTGGAGAAGGCTCCGCAGCCCCGCACCGAGGGATACATGATCGACTTCTTCGGGCCGGGCTACGACGCGGCCGAGGCCATGGGTGTGCTGCCCTGGCTGGAGGAACTCGGCTATCCGGTCTGTGAGGCGGCCTTCCTCGACGACGACGGCCGGTGTCGCGCGCGGCTCGACTACGGCCGGTTCGCCCGCTCCCTGAACGGGCGCCTGCTCAGCATCATGCGGCCGGACCTCGAACTCGCCCTGCGGGAACGGCTGTCCTTCGCCGTCGGCCTGCGCTTCGGCGTCGGCCCGGCACGCATCGACCCGAGTCCCTACGGCGTCCACGTCACCCTCACCGACGGCACTTCCCTCGACGCCGACCTCCTCGTCGGTGCCGACGGACTGCATTCCACCGTGCGGGCCATGGTCTTCGGCGAGGAACAACGGTTCGTGCGCTATCTCGGATACCACACCGCCGCGTTCACCTTCGACGACCCCCACGTCCACGCGGAACTGGGCGACCGGTTCTGCCTCACCGACACCGCCGAGCGGCAGATGGGCCTGTATGCCCTGCGCGACGGCACCGTCGCCGCCTTCGCCGTCCACCGCAGTGCCGATCCCCGCCGTCCAGAGGACGCGAGGGCCGCCCTCTACCGCGAGTACGGCTGTCTCGGCTGGCTCGTACCCCGTGCCCTGGCCGGCTGCCCGCCCTCCTCGCGGGTCTACTACGACCAGGTCGCCCAGACCGATCTGCCCCGGTGGAGCCGCGGGCGGGTCGTGCTGCTGGGCGATGCCTGCCAGGCCGTGTCCCTGCTTGGCGGGCAGGGCGCCTCCCTGGCGGTTGCGGGGGCCTATGTCCTGGCCGACCAACTCGCCGGTACGCGTCGCATCGAGGACGCGCTGCACGGCTACGAACGCCTGTGGCGCCCGGTCATCAGGGACAGACAGCGCGCCGCCCGGAGAACGGCCGGCTGGTTCGTCCCCGGCTCGGAGCGGCGGCTGCGTGTCCGCCGAGCCGCCCTGCGCTTCGCCGGCATGCCGGGAGTGAGCCGCCTCGCCGGCACCTCGCTGGCGGGGAGGCAGCGGCCCGCGCTGCGGCAACTCGCCGCAGTGCCCGTCTAGTTGGACCGGGGCGGTACCGCTCAGGGCGCCGTGATCTCTCGGACAGAGGAACCACTCGCCGGCACTTCGCACACTTGGGAGACCCGCACGTCACCACGTTCCCGGCCTGGTTCCGGTGCCCTGACCGCTCGGCTGCGCGAAGCCCTGGACACCGCCGACTGCCGGTCGCTGGCCGACGTCCTGCACCCGTACGTGCGCTGGACCCCGTCCGATGGAGACGGCAGGGGCTGTCACACCCGCTCCCACGTCCTGAGCCGGTGCGCCCGCCTGCACGCTCTCGGGCTGTGGGCCCAGATAGAGGAGACCTTCACCTACCCCGCGGCTGTGGTCCTCGGCCTGCGGATCCACGGCACCGTACCTCCGGCCGATCCGCAGACCGTCGTATACCACGTGTTCGACATCTCCGACGGACTCGTCACCCGCATCACCGGCTATACCGACCGATCGCAGGCCCTGGACGCGGCCTTCCCCGGCGCCACGGCGGCGAGGAAGGGGTACTAGACCCGCCCGGGAAGCGGCGGTCAGGTCAGGACGAGGCCACGCGTACCTGGAGGCGGACCAGCCCGGCCACTCCGAACTGGAGGGACACCGGCAGCGTGTGTCCGGCGGTGATGCCGCGGACGTGATGCAGTTCCACGCGCGGCCCGTCGCCGTGGAAGGCGACAGTGGTGCCGGACAGCAGCAGGATGCCCGCGGTGGACAGCGACCCGTTGCCCTCGGCGGACCGCCCGCCCACCAGGACACCCCGTCCCTCGTCCGGAGTCGCGACCATACCGAGGTGCTCGGGCACCGCACCGCCGTTGCGCACCGACATCGAGAGCGTGCCGTCGCCGGAACGGTCGAGGTGCACGACGGCACTCGTGATCGTCAGGTCGATGTCGGCGGTGTGCACGCTGAGTCGGCCCAGGGCCGAGGTGACGCCTGGCGTTGCGGCACGGGACGTGCCGCTCCCGGGGCTGCTGGGGTGGCCGGCGCTGCCGCAGCCCGCGGTCAGAGCGATGAGCGCCGCGGAGAGGGCGGCTGCCAGAGCGGTGCGGTGGCGCGTGGCCGGTCCCTTGATCCTTGCGTTGCGCCAAGGTCGGTTGCGGTTCTGCTGTCGGCCGCGCGCACGGGACAGACGGTGCACGGGGTGGAGCCTGCTGAGTTCGCATGTGTTCACGTGAGTTGTTCCTCCAGGGTGAGTCAACGAGTCGGTCGGGGTGCGGCACGGGCGCGAGGACCGCCAGGTCTCAGGCGGGGTGGTCGCGGGCGGCGAGGCGGGCGAGGTAGGCGTTGTAGGCGGCGAGTTCGGCGTCGTGGTCCCGGTCGGCCTGGCGGTCGGTGCGGGCGGCGGTGCGCCGGTCGCTGCCGGCCCACTGGACGAGCACGGCCATCAGCACGAGCAGGGTGGGGATCTCGCTGAAGGCCCAGGCGATGCCGCCGCCGGTGCTCTGGTCGGCGAGGGGGCTGAGGCCAGGCGGCCGGAGGGTGTGCGAAGAACGCGGCGACCAGGGTGGTCGACATCATCACGGCGATGCCGAAGAAGGCGTGGAAGGGCATGCCGATGAACAGTTCCAGCATCCGCAGCAGGTGGGAGGGGCGCCGGGGCGCCGGGTCGACGCCGAGGATGGGCCAGAAGAACAGCAGGCCGGTCATCAGGAAGTGGGCCAGCATCCACTCGTGGCTGAGCCAGCTGCCCATCAGGAGATCGAACAGCGGGGTGAAGTACAGGCCGTAGAGGCTGGCGATGAACAGGGGCAGGGTGAACAGCGGCGAGGAGAACACCCGCGCCGCGCGGCTGTGCAGGAACCGGGTGAGCAGTTCCCGGGGGCCGGTGCGGCCACGTGCGGCGGTGGGCAGGGCCCGCAGGGCGAGCGTGATGGGCGCTCCGAGCAGGAGCAGGATCGGGGAGAGCATGGACAGCACCATGTGCTGCACCATGTGGACACTGAACATCTCCATGCCGTAGCCGCCCACGCCGGTGCAGGTGACCGCCCCGGCCGTGAGCACGCCCGCGGTCCACCACAGGGTGCGGGCGAGCGGCCAGCCGTCGCCGCGCCGCCGCAGCCGCCATACACCCAGACCGTAGGCGGCCAGGGCGAGGAGACAGGCGAGGGGCTCCACCGGCAGCGGCTGGGGATGCCAGGCCAGCAGCCGTCCCAGGGTCGGTGGAGCGGTCGGCATCCACATCGGACCGGTCATGTTCATGTGCTGCATGCCTGTCATGTCATCCCTCCAGCAGGCTCCGGCCGACGTACTCGCCCGGTGCGGCGCCGCCCGGCACGGCGAAGACGGCACTGCTCTCGTGGCGGATGAAACAGGTGAGGCGGTCGGCGCCGTCGAGCTTCGTCTGGACCTTGATGAAGGGGGCCGGGTCGGCCTGCCAGGCGATGAACAGCAGCCCCGCGTCCGGCTGTCCGTCCGCGCTGTAGCCATCGTGGTAGGAGAAGCCGCGGCGGAGCATTGCCGCCCCAGGCGACGCGGCGCGCGGGAAAGACGTGCATGAGGGGCTCCTGCGTGTGAAGCGGCGGGCATACGGCGCTCTCCGGACAGGACAGGGCGGCGTACACACGGGTGGGAGAGGTGAGACGCCCTCGCCGTGCAGACGCTTTGCGAGCAGCCGGACGGCATACGTACGGGGTGGAGTCCGAGGCCGTCACCGACAGCCGGACTGTCCACCGTGGGCGGGGATCTCACCCGATGGCACCGGGACGGCCTCGCCCGCCCCGCCTGGCTTGGACGCGAGGGAGGTTCAGGCCGCCGGGACCAGCGTGGGCGGACCACGCCGGACGACGCACGCCGACAGGAGTGAGGAGAGCAACCGGCGGATGTCGTCCCGCGCGGCGGATGCGGCGAGCGCGTGCCGTATCCGCCTCAGCAGCGCGGCGAGCGGAACCAGGACCGAAGCGGCGGTGACGAGCAGGCCGCACAGCGTCCACAGCAGGACGCGGCAGGCCATCCGCCACGCTGTCACCGCCGGGAGCCGGACGGTCTGCCACACGGCGATCTCACTGCGGCGCAGCACCCACCCCGTCACGACGACCGCGGCCACGTGCGCGGCGAGCATCGGAGGTGTGAGCATCGAGCCCAGCGTGATCGCGTGCCCGCCGTGACCGGTCATCCCCGCCATGGCCGGCGCACCGTGTGCGGCGCGGGCCGGATCGATCCGTGCCTCTCGCAGGATCCGTGCCGCCCGCTCCGGCGTGAGCTGTACCGCTCCGGCGCCGCACAGCAACCGTTGGGCCAGAGCCACCACCTGAGCGGACCGGTCGGCGGGAGCCGCCGCCATGGAACCCTGGCCCAGGGAGAAGAGCAGGTGAAGACCGGTCTCCCCGGCGAGCAGGCTGAGCGCGATGCCGGGCAGCGAGCGTTCCCGACCGGCCAGCGGGCCCACCACGCACATCACGCCGGCCCAGCCGGCGGCCAGGGACCACATCGGGATCGCGGCGCCGGAGACCAGCGCGTGCCCGCTCGCGGACAGCGCCACGCACACCGCCGAGAACACCGCGGCCCTCAGCAGTCTCAGATCGGTGGCAGCCCGTACCGGGACGTTCATGGCGCACGCCACTATTCCAGCCGCCCGCGCGGCGGCGAACGCCGGGGTGTTCTGTGTCGGCGGGCGGTGGCCCGGCGCGGCTGTCCGCCGCGTTGGGCCCGGTGGTTCACCCGGTGGCTCGTCTCCTTCCTGTCGGACGTGTCCGGCGCGTCCTGCGTACGGCGACGAGGCCCCCGCCCACGACCGTGACGGCGACCGCCGTCAGGACGACGAGCGCGGTGGTGCGGCCGAGCCCGAGGATCGTGTCGTCCGGGTCCGTGCTCGTCGCCGCGACCGGCGCGGCCAGGGTCAGGCCCTTGCAGGCGGTGGGAGTGGTCGCCGCCCGGGCGCTGTCGGTGACCTGGAACTGGAACGCGTTCGTCTGGGTGTCGCCGTCGGTGGCGGTGACGGTGTAGGTGAGGGTGTTCACCCCCGCCTGCAGGGGGCTGATGGCGGCGCAGGTGACGGAGCCGTCGGCCACCACGGGCGGCCCGACCGGCACCACGGTGCCGGTCGGGCCGACCAGGCTGACCTTCGGGGTGGTGCCCGGCTGCAGCTGGGCGAAGGTCAGCTCGACGACGCGGGTGCCGGTGCCGACCGTGGAGCCGGGTGCCGGTGTCGCGTCCTTCAGCGCGGTGTGGGCGTAGGCGGGCGTGCCGCCGGACAGCAGCAGCACGCCCAGACACCCCAGCAGGGCGGCCGGCGCCCTCAGAAGTCGAAGTCCGCGCATGCGATCCGGTTGTCCATCGCTTCCATGGGGTGGACGACGAGGGCGACCGCGCCCTTGCCGGTCTTCTTCGCGTTGTTCACCGTCGTCATGCCCATACCGGACTTGTCGGCGGTGAAGGTCAGCCACACCTCGTTCGGCGGCTTGGCGGGCCCACCCTTGGTGAACTGGAAGTGCTCGCCTCCGTCGGCGGCGGAGCAGTGCTGGGCGTGGAGATGGGCCATGTAGTGGTGGCCGGGCTTCAGGCCGGTCAGGGACACCGTCACCGTGGTGCCCTTGGAGCCCTGGGCCAGCCAGGCGGTGCCCTTGACGTCGTCCATGCCGGGCGGACGGGTGTCCAGCAGCTTGAAGGCGCCCTTCACCACGGAGGCTCCGGACACCTTGTAGGCGGGGGTGGCCTTCGGGTCCCCGTACGACATGTTCATGTCGGACACGCTCTGGGAGGGGGACATCGAGGACGAGGCGGCGGCCTTCTGTGACGTGCTACCCGAGGAGTCGCCTCCGCAGCCGGAGAGCAGGGCGGCCGTCGAGGCCACGGTGACGCAGCAGGTGACGAGACGGGCGAAGACGCGGCCCGTGTATGGGTACGTGGACATGGAACTCCTGATCGATGGCGGGCGGGGCCGTGGCCGGCATCGGCACGCCGAAACGGCCGACATCAGGACCCGGCCCGGGCCCGAGTTGGAGAGAAGGGGGCCGACGGCATACGCGCACGTCGACCATCCGCCTGTCCCCAGGCCCCCGCGGCCCGCCGAATTCAGACCGGGATCACGGTCCTACGGCGAGCAGGGATCGGGAGGGAGACGGGCGGCTGACTGCCGAACAGGCCCGGCGGCGGACCCCGGCGCACGACCGCGTACCTCAACGAGGCGGGCGTCGGCCGACAGCGCTCCTCACCGCCGGAGGCGGGCCCGCACGACGAGGGCCCGGGCTCGGGCACCGTACGGAAGAGGACCCGGCAGACCCGGCGCAGAGGCGCGAACACGACCGCCGCGAGAGCACCGCCGATCCGGTGGGCCGCCGTCTCACCCCGCCACAGCCACAGCCCGCAGACGACGGCGGCCAGCAGGTGCGCCAGAACCATCCCGGTGGAACCCAGGTGAAGCAGACCGGACGCGAGCGGTGAGCCGGAGGGCATCGTCATGGATGCGGAGGGCATGCCCATGGACCCCGAGTGGTGCACCGCCGTGCCCATGTGGAGGGATGCCGCGTCGGTTGCGTGGGCCAACTGGTGGGCGAGGGCGAACAGCAGGTGCAGCAGCCCCTGGGCGACGACCGTGGCGCCGACCACCGCTGCGGCGCCCCGCTCCCGCCCGGTCAGCCACCAGGCGCCCGACACCGTTCCGGCGAACGCGTAGGCGATGGCCCACCAGGGCAGCGTGTCCCCGGACATGAGCACGTGGCCCAGCGAGGTCGTGGTCACGCAGACGGCCGCGAACATCGCGGCCCGCATCAGCCGCGGGACGTCGACGGCACCTCCGCCGGCCGTGGACGCACCCGGCCCGGGGCTCGGTCCGCCGCGGCGGCTCCCCTGGTGCATCCGGTCACTCCTCGACATCAACGGCCTTGTACCGGCTCGCCGTTACGTACGGACGGCCGGGCGGACGTGTTCACGCGGCGCTACCAGGGCACCCCGCGTGCTGAGGTGCCGGTGGGTCACCGGGCGACCTTCACGGTCTTCGACACGGTGACCTGGTCGATGTCGGAGACGCGGACCGTGGCCTTCATGGTCCAGGTGCCGGCGATCGGGAGGTTGAGGGAGTCGCTGCCCCAGTAGCCGCGTTCGTCGACGAGATGGGCGTCCAGCGGGCCAATGCGCTGGTCGGCGAGAGTGAAGGTCAGCCGTAGTTCGGGGATGGCGACGGGACTGTCGTCGGCGCCGTAGACGATCGCCTCCACCACGTTGCGGCCGACCCGGCCCGGTTCCAGCGTGACCTGCACCTTGCCTCGTCCGGACAGGGTGTTCTTTCCGGTGTCGTACGGGATCAGGGTCAGGGACACCTCGGGCTGCCCGGCCACCGAAGCGGCAGAGGCGGTCTCGGTGGCACGGCCCGTCTCGGTGCCAGTCAGCGCCGTCGTCAGCACGAGGACCAGCACACCGACCGCCACCTCGGCCAGGACGGACCTGCGCAGACCGCGCCGGTGCATCTCCGGTCCGCCGGATTCGTCGGTGCCGTCCTCGCCCCCGTGAGCGGTGGGCGGGCTCTCGCCGTGTCCCACGGCCACCAGCACCCGCTCCTCCTGCGGTGCGCGAAGCAGGCGGGCGGTCCAACGCCGGGAGTACGAGGCCGCCAGCAGCATCGCCAACACGCCCCAGATCTTGAAGACGAGGATCCTGCCGTAGGTCGTGGAGAACGCGTCCCAGGAGCCCAGCCCGCGCCAGGACTGGTAGACACCAGTGACGGCCAGCACGGCCACCGAGACCAGGGCGATGCGGGAGAAGCGGGCGACGGCAGCGGGCGGGAGGGGATCGTCGTCCGGTGCCCGGTACAGCGCGCGCAGGAGTGCGGCCAGCCCGCCGAGCCATATCGCCATGGCCAGCAGGTGCAGTATGGCGGAGGCCAGGGCCACGGGTACCTGGATCCCGACGGACGCGTGCTCGGCCGCCGCCCAGGTGGCGGCCAGGCTCAGGACGAGCAAGCAGGCGCTCGCCACAGCACGCCGACCGGGTATCTGCTCCACACGCCGGTTCCGCACCACCACGGCCACCACCCCAAGCAGCATCAACCGGGCCAGCAGCGCGAGTCCGGGCCGGCTGGCTGCCGTCTGCCGCAGCGCGCCCGGGTCGAACACGCCGCTCAGCCCGTCACCGCTGTCGTAGGGCCCGCGCAACAGCACCAGCAGCACCGTGGACACGAACAGCGCCCACCAGCCGATCAGGAACGGGCGGCGCACCACGCGCGCGGCCGTGGCCGAACGCCAGCAGGCCACGACGAACCCGGCGAGACCGACCAGCAGCGCCAGTCCGGCGTAGGCGACGTAGCGGCCGACGCCGTACAACGCGCCGACGGTGGGATTTACGGCCGGCGGGGGAATGGCGGCGGCGCGGGTCACCGACGGCTTGCCGACGGAGAAGGTGAAAGCGCCGGACACCGCGTGGCTGTCCGACGACACCACACGCCAGGACACCGTGTACGTGCCCTGCGCCAGTCCGCTCACCAGCGGCACGCTGTCCGTGTTGCCCCGCCCGCCCGCGTGCCGGGGATCGCCGTCCGTCACCGGTCGGTTGTCGGGATCGAGCACCCGCAGGGAGTCCTCGACGAGCGCGACCGACTCGTCGAAGGTCACGGTGATCTGCCTCGGCGCGGACTTCAGCACGCTGTTCTCGCGAGGGTCGCTTCCGGTCAGCACCGCGTGTGCGGAGGCGGGAGCCGCACCTTGAAAGAGGGCACAGACAAGGACGGCGACCACCACCAGGAGCGAGCCGAACGTGCGCCGTCGGTTGGTCACTTGTCCTCGCACCACGCCATGTCTCCGGGGCCGGTTGCTGTGTCACGGATACGTACGCAGGTGTATGGCGCCACGCTCACTTTGGCGATGCCCGCTCAGCGGGCATTCTGCGCTCATGTGCGGTGACGGTCCGGCGAGCCTGGTTCCCGACTGCGCGCGGGTCGGTCGCGCCACGCTCGCGTTATCCGCCTGGCGACCTTGAACGCGAGCGCCGGGGAGCCGACGAGAACGGCCGACGCCGCCAGGGTGTGCCAGGGACCAGGGAGCCCGACGCCGCGCAGGACGAGGGAGCCCGAAACGCAGAGGAACCAGGACGTGACCACGACGGCGGATGAGGCCGCAACCACCGGGAGGCTCAGAGCGTCGTACGAACTGTCGCGTCCGGCCATACCCAGTAGCACCAGCAGCCACAAACCCACCAGCACTACGAGCACGGCCGTGGGGAAGCCGACCGCGATGTCGGCGATCTCGCGCACTGGTCAACTCCGAACTGCCCGGGCTCCCGTCGTTGACGTACCAACCGTGCTGAGCCTGCTCGATCCCGGGCGGCCGGGACGGACGTGGACGACACCGGCCGGGACGGCGTGGCACTGGCGCGGCTACGACGAGGTGTGTGCCGCGCTGCGTCCCGTCCTTCCGGAGCTGCGCGGGGCGGACCGCTTCGGCGCCGACGTGTTCGAGCGCTGGCTCGGCCTGATCGGCACGCTCGTGCGCCTGAGTGCCGAGGTCGGTACGCCCGCCGACTCGGAGCCGTTGCTGCTTCCCGAGGAGGTGGCCGTGATTCTCCGGCCCGCTCGCCTGGACGCAACGGTGCAGAAGATGCGCTGCTTGCACGCCACGAACCGAATCCGAGCGGAGCTGGCGGGAGAGATCGAGCGGGAAGGAATCTTGGTACGTACCGCGATGAGCCAGGGCCAGGGCATCGTCGAGATGTTCACCGCCTGCCCGGAGTTCGGTTTCGGCTGGCAGATCCAAGAGGGCCAGTTCCGTCTCGTGTATCTGACAGGCGCGGGCCCCGGGCACGGGAAGGGCGAGGAGCGGCGGGCGGTCCGCGAGGGCCAGGCGCGTGCCTTCGGCGACTACTTCCGCTTCGACCATGCGCGGGACCTGCTCGGCGACACCGGAACCGAACATCCCGGCTTCGCCCGCACCAGCCGCTGTCCTTCAACGGCTTCGCCCCCGACTTCGTCTACCGCAGCATCCCGGCACCCGATCTGACGATCGGGCAGGTCGTGGGCCTGGGCGTCATCTTCGCGCGCGAGGCGCTGAAGGCCCATGCGAACGCGTTCGGTGACGCCCTCCGCGCGGACGTCTGACCGGGAAGGGCGGCCGGCGTGATCGCGGTAGGCTCCGCTTCTCGCGAGGGGTGGGGTGGTATGGAGGTCCTGGGAGTCGATGCCTGCGGTAAGCAGGGCTGGGTCGGGATCGGGCTCACGGACGGCGCGTACGCGGGTAGCCTGGTGGATGGTCGGCTCGACTCGTTGATCGAGCGTGCCGTCGGCGCGCGGGTGATCGCGGTGGACATGCCGCTCGGGCTCGTCGAGAAGGGCTGGCGTGCTGCGGACCTGGCGGCCAAGGCCCTGCTCGGTGTACGGCGCAACAGCGTCTTTCTCATCGCGCCGAGGCCGGTGTGGCAGGAACGCGAATACGTTGCGGCAGCAGACCGGTGCCAGGAGCTCACCGGTAACAGGTTGAGCCAGCAGGCGTGGGCGCTGGCCCCGAAACTGCTTGAGGCGCGGGCATGCTGGCTGGCCGATGAACGGGTCCACGAGGTGCACCCCGAGGTGTGCTTCTCCGCCTTGGCGGACGGGGTTCCGCCGACTTACGCGAAGAAGACCTGGCGGGGTCAGCACCTGCGCCGCTCCCTGTTGGCCGAGGCCGGGATCGTCCTCCCGGACGTGCTCGGTGAGGCGGATCGTATTCCCGCGGACGACGTTCTCGACGCTGCCGGCGCGGCATGGTCGGCGTACCGGATCGCACGGGGCACCTCCGGCCGGGTTCCCGAGGTGCCCCAACTCGACGCGGAAGGCCGCTCCGTCGAGGTTTGTTTCTGACCAGCGTCGGATGCCGACGCCTCTCGCAGGTCCCTGGGAAGACAGTGGGTGTTGAGCGCCCCGTTCGTCCGCTTGCGATGGCGGTCGCCCAGACCGATCGGGTCCGGAGGCGTCAGGCCCGGGAGCATGCGTCGCCGCCACTTCGCAGGCTCGTCTCATCCGCAGGAGCTGGACAAGACCCACACGCGGGTGACGTGTGTCGGCACACGTCACACGTACTCCACGCCATCCGCCCGCCGACGTGAGTAGTGATCCTCATCCGGGAAGCCGGCGACGGTGCGGTGCTGCCGCCGTCGAGTTGCCGCTGTGCCTGCTACCGCTGGAGCGCTTGCGCCACCTGCTGGTAAGAGTCGTGGCGCTGTTGTTCCCGGGCCGCCCGGACGGCAGGGTCCGGCGACCACAGGGCCTGCCGGCCGGGGTGATATGTGTGGACGACCTCATACCGTGCCTCCCCCACGAGCTGGGGGTGGGTCTTCTCCAGCCGTCGCCAGCTGTCCTGCGCGTCGACTCCTTGCAAAAGAACGACTTCAAGGCGGGGAAACAGACCGAGGAGGCGGGCCAGAACAGTGACGCCGGCTCTGCGTTCCTCGGCGTTGGGAGCGCGGTTGATGTACCAGGGGTAGGCATTCCAGGGGGTAGTTTCGTGGGCATCTATACCCGCTTCGGCAAAGCCGGTGCACTGGCGTTCGGCCGTGGCGTCGTCGTTTTCCACGCACAGGAAACCCGAACCGCTGCCGTCCTGGGTCTTGGGGCCCGGATCGCGCAGAATCGACAACACGCGTGCGTCGACGCCCCCGTGCCAGGGAGCCACGTGCGGCATCCAGCCGCGGCCGTCCTGGTCGCGCAGTTCATCGACCATCTCGTTGATGGCACGGACATGCGGCGCGTACCGGCCGCTCTCCTGCTCGTCGCGGAACGCGTCGTTCGCCATGCGTCTGACCACTTGAATCCTCCGGTTTTAGATGTGGCGGTTCACAGTAGCGGCGGCCACTGACACTGGCCGGACGGCCGCCGCGTTGTACGGCGACGCGGATTCCTCATCGGCGCCGCTTTCCCGGGTGAACTCCCGGGCGCTGGGGCAGGCTCCGTCCCCGTCAGGAGCGAGCCGAAGACCGACCGCCCCAGTGCTTCGGCACGGGCTTGGTCGATGACCTTGCCGGTGTAGTCGGGGTGCTGCTCGGCCCATCTCTGTGCGGTGCGGCGGCTGGTGAAGAAGTTCAGGGCGCCGCAAGCAACGTCGTCGGCGGGACCGGTGCAGGAGCGTTGGCCGACGTAGACCACGGCGGTCGGGGGTTGCCAGGTCAGGTGTCCACCGGTGGAGGTGACGGTGATGGGGTAGCCGGTGACCGGGTCGGCGGAGGTGATCACGGCGTCGGTGCCGAGCATGTCCGGGATGCCGAGGGCGTCGATTGCGCACATCGCCCACGTCTCGGTGCCATCGGGGAGGCGGATCCCGTGGGCGGTGGGGACGGCGGAGAAGGGGTATGCCGCCCGGATCCGTCTCCGGTCGCCGAGGGTGAGGAAGTCCTCGGCGGCCAGTTCGGCCAGAACCTCGTGGGCGTCACGCCCGATTGACCGTGCCACCTGCTCCAGGTCGGCCGGATCGGGTGCGTGGCCGGTGGTGGCGAAGGAGCGTAGGACGGGCTATTGCACGTCCCGCAGTCCTCCTGTAGCAGGTGCGATACGGCCCCGGCCGCCGCGTCCCGTCGCGTCCATGGGTGGGCAGTCGCAGTCTTCGCCGGCCTCCGCGACATCCAGGGCCCGCTGCAGGTCGGCCACGCTCGGCGCCCCCTCGGTCCGCCCGCCCGGGCTGCGATACAGGCGGCAAGAGACGGAGACGGCTGTTTCCGACGTGGTGAAGGGGTCGGTGCCGTCAATGAGCACCGTCGGGGAGCCGGTCATGCTGAGCCGTGCGGCCCGCGCCTCGTCGGCGACCTCGACGAACGCCATCTTTGCGGCTCGCCCGTCGAGCGCCTGCTCGATCCGCTCCCGCACCAGCGGTGCGTTGGGGCAGTCCGGCACCGTCAGAACCGTGATGCGCATCGCCTCGTCCTCCCAGGTCAATGTGGATGTGACCGACGCTAGACCTTCCAGCGCACTGGAAGGTCAAGGCGTAGCCTCGACGGTATGCGCATCGGAGAACTGGCCGCCGCGAACGACCTGACGCCCAAGACGATCCGTTTCTACGAGCAGGCCGGACTGCTGCCTGCGCCTCCCCGGACGGCGAACGGCTACCGCGACTACCCGCCGCAGACCGGCGCCCGGCTGGCCTTCGTCCGCGACGCCCAGTCGGCCGGTCTCACGCTCGCCGAGATCCGCTCGATCCTCGCCCTGCGCGACTCGGGCGAGGCGCCGTGCGACCACGTCACCGACCTGATCCAGCAGTATCTCGACGACATCGAGCGGCGCATGGACGAGCTGCGGAAGACCCGAACCGCCCTGCGCGGCCTGGCAGAGCGCGCCGCCACCACCGACCCGAGCACGTGCACGAACGCGGACATCTGCAGCATCATCGGCGGCCCCACAGAGACGTGACAACAGGGGATTGTCACCTGCGCACTGACAATCTACGGTTGTCAGCATGAGTGAAGAGCCCACCGTGGGGCATCTCATCGCAGCCGCCCACAACCGTGCCGGCAGCGATGACGAACTCGCCCTGCTGGATGCCGTGACCGCTGTCACCCAGGACCTGTCCGGCCAAGCCGACGCAGCCGTCGACCAGGTCGTACGCGAGGTCCGCGCCGCCGGGCACTCGTGGACGGTGATCGGGGAACACCTGGGCGTCTCACGGCAGGCGGCCCGCCAGCGGTACGCCGACCGCGTCGAGCGCCTCACCGAGGCCCCGCCGACCGTCGGCCTCATCCGTGGCCGCGACCTGGAGAGCGGACTGTCCGCAGCGCTGGCCGCGGCCGAGATGGACGGACTGGCCGAGGCAGGAACCGAACACCTCCTCCTCGGACTGCTCACCGACGGCGTGGCCGCCGCCACCCTGGAAGAACTCGGCGTCACCCGCGACAAGATCCGCGAGGTGAGCCGTCGGCTCTTCGCCTACCCCGCCGATACGGCGAGGGCCGGGGATCCCGTGTTCTCCGGCGAGGCGAAGGCCGCGCTGGCCGCCGCCGAGCAGCTGGCGACCGAGCGCACCCCCACTTGTGCCCCGGTCGTGGTCAACACACCGCAGCTGCTTGCGGTCATCGCCACAAACCCCGGCTCCCGGGCCCGCCGTGTCCTCAACGCCCTTGACGTCGACGTGGCGGACATCAAGCGCCAACTCCACTGCTACGTCAACATCCCCCGCACCGCTTTCGGGCGCCGTACCCATCGCAAGCGCCGCCCCGACGATACCTCGGCCCGCTGTTCCTTCTGCGGCCACCCAGGAAGCGACGAACGCCGTCTGGTCGCCGGTCCCGACGTGTGGATCTGTGCCGACTGCATCGTGATGTGCGGTGAGATCCTTGTCCAGCCCGCGGTTGCGCAATCCACGTAGCGCGCCCGATGAACAGGCCATTTGAACAGCTTGTATGGCAGAGCGTGACGGAAGTGCTTGCTGCCAGCTACCCCGTATGGTTCGGACCTGTGCACGCCGCCAAGCGGGTCCCAATACCGCTGCGGCACGGCCCCTCACCTGCGGCAATGCCACGTGCGAGCATGCCGAAGATGAGAGGTGATCTTCCTCGGCAGCTGACTTGCTGTGCACCAGAAGTAGTCCCACAGGCAGGGTCAATGTCGGCCCTGAACTGCGAAAATCCGGAATGTGACTGGTGCCCCCCGGGGGGACTATTCACAGATGGTTGCGGGGCTGACCAGCGGTTTCTTGTGCGACGGCTGGTGGTGGAGGGGCGGTTCCGTCCCGGGGTGTGTGTGGGGGTGCCCCTATGACTTTGGGCAAGGGGTGATCGGGGTTGGTGGTTGGTGGAAGGTGCCGTCGCGGAGCATTGTGAAGAGGACGTCGGCTCGGCGACGGGCGAGGCAGAGGATGGCCTGGGTGTGGTGCTTTCCCTGGGTGATCTTCTTGTCGTAGTAGGTGCGGGAGGCCGGGTCGGCCAGCGCGGCGAACGCCGAGAGGAAGAAGGCTCGCTTGAGCTGTTTGTTTCCTCTCCGCGAAGGTTGTTCGCCACGGATGGACGACCCGGAACTTCGAGTCGCCGGGGCGAGGCCGGCATTGGCGGCGAAATGGGCGGCGGACGGAAACGAGGTGCCGTCGCCGACGTCGATGAGGATGCGGGCGCCGGTCCTGATGCCGATGCCGGGCATGGACGTCAGGACCTGCGCATGTGCAGCCAGAACCGCTGTCGCCAACTGCGGCAGCGCCGGAAGCACGATAAGACTGGCTACCGCTCCCCGCAGGGGCGTTGCATTGGCAGCATGATGGAAGCTCTCTGCCGCACGTGTTCCCGATGACCCACCACGGGGAGTGTGTCGCGATCCTTGAGTCGGTGGCAAAGGTGTCCTGACCTGCGGTTTTGTGCGTGCGCATTATGTGCGGTGTGGGCGATATCTTGACGCTGAAATGACGCTCGTGACGCTCGTTCTGATGGGGCGTCAGGCGTGCTGTGCCTCTGGTCAGGCGCCGAGCAGGGGGAGGCCAGCAGGTAGGTCGCGAGCGCAGAGGGCGAACAGGATGTATCGGAGGTGCCGTCAAAGCGCACCGGCTCCGCGACTTGTAACTTCACGTTCCGCATATCTCAGTGGAGCAATGACGAACAAGGGGCGGTCGCCGATCGTGGCTCATCCGTTCCGGAAGGGGTTCAGGCGAAGTCGTCCGGGTGACTCCGTCTCGCCACGTTTTCCGCCCACTGCTGGAAGGTCCTTCCGTAGGTTCCGGCGATGGTCTCCTGGACGACCTGTTCGACGGCCGTGCGCCGGGAAGCGTCGTCGGTCAGAGCCAGGGCCCGGTCCAGGTCCTGCCGTAGCCGTTGTGGCAGGTCGCGTTCCCGATCGGCCGCGGTATGACGCCATGGCCGCCATCGGGGCAGTCCCTTCATGATGTCGCTCCTTCCCCTGCGTCCCCGTGGGCAGGAGCGTGACTGCGCGAGGCGACGATTGTGTCAGCGCAGTGTTCGGGGCGTGTCAGGACCGCCGGAACCGGTGTCCGGGGTGGCGGTGTCGGGCCGGGGTGGCAGGTGGACGGTGAAGCAGGCGCCGCCCTCGGGCGCCTTTCCCTGGGCGTTGATGGTCGCGCCGAGGCGGGTGGTCAGGCGGTGGGCGATGGCCAGGCCGAGGCCGCCGCCGACGGGGCGGACTCCGCGGTAGCGGTTGGAGAGGGCGCCGCGTTCGAAGGCGACCTTGATGTCGTCCTCGGTGAGGCCGGGGCCGCCGTCGCGGATCTCCAGGAGGGCGCCGGTGCCGTCCGCCCGCAGGGCCAGGACGAGGGGTTGTCCGGCCGGGGTGACACGTAGGGCGTTCTCGGCGAGGCCGTCGATGAGCTGGCGTACCCGGAAGCCGTCGGTGGTGACGGTCAGGGGCCGCTCGGGGCGTTCGACGCGGAAGTGCACGCCGTGGGTCGCGCAGCGGGCCGACCATGCTGCAGCGGCCTCGGCGGTCAGTGCGTCGAGGTCGACTTCGGCGATGTCGAGGCGGAAGTCGTCGGCCTCCAGCCGGGCCAGTGCGAGCAGGTCGCCGACGAACCGCTCCAGACGTTCGATCTCCGAACGGAGGATGCGGCCGGTCTCGGGTACCTCGCCGCCGGTGACGACCTCGTCGGCGAGTGCCTCGGCGTAGCCGCGTGCCGTGGTCAGCGGGGTGCGGATCTCGTGGGAGACGGAGAGCAGGAAGTCCCGTTGCCGGTTCTCGCTGTGGGCCAGCGCGATGTCCAGCGTGTTCAACGCGGTGGCGAGTTCGGCCACTTCGGCGGGTCCCTCGGTCGGTACGGTCAGGCCGCGTTCACCCCCGGAGAGGCGGTGGGCCGTGCGCGCGGCTGTCGTGAGCGGGCGGGCCAGGCGCCGGCCCAGCAGCGCTCCGGCCAGCGCCGCGCCTGTCAGGCCCAGGACGAGGGGCAGCACCAGGGCGCCGCGCATACGGTCGGTGGCCTCGTCCACGGCGCTCATCGGCTCGGTGAGGACCAGCCCGCCGCTCGTGGGCGTAGGCACTCCCTCCACCAGGACCCGGCGGCCGTGCAGCCGTGAGGTCGCCGACACGTCCCGGCCGGAGAGCAACGCCTTGCGGCGGGCGGTGTCGACGACGGCTGCCGCCGGTCCCGCCACGTCCCCGGTGGCGCGGACGAGGGCGAGCTGGATGTTCTGGGGTCCGGCGATGCGCTGCTGCCGGTCGAGCATCCACGAGGCCAGCTGCGGGGTGCGGGCCAGTACCTCCGCCTGGCGGGAGAGCTGGTCCCGTTCCTGCGCCTCGGCGTTCGTACGGATCATCCGCCAGGCGAACAGCCCGGTGACCACTACGGCCAGGGCGGCTACTGCGGTCGTGAGCAGGACGATGCTTCCGGCCAGGGAGCCGCGGCGGCGTGCGGTGTTCATCGGGTGGTGTCGGTGGCGCTGTAGCCAACGCCCCGGACGGTGCGGATCGGGCTGGCGTCGCCGAGTTTGGCGCGCAGTTGGGAGACGTAGACGTCCATGACCCGGGTGTCCCGGTAGCCGGCGTAGCCCCAGACCTGCGCGAGGAGTTGCTCGCGGGTGAAGACCTGGCCGGGGTGGTGCATGAGGAAGGCGAGCAGGTTGAACTCGGTGGTGGTCAGTTCCACCGGGCGGTCGTCGACCCGCAGGGTGCGGCGGCCGGTGTCCAGTTCGAGGCGGCCTACCCGGCGCACCGGGTCGCTCTGCGGTCCTGCGGCGCGCCGCAGCAGGCTCTTGACGCGGGCGACGAGCTCCTGGGGGGAGAAGGGCTTGGTGAGATAGTCGTCGGCGCCGAGTTCCAGTCCGAGGATGCGGTCCATGACCTCGTCCCGTGCCGTCACGAACAGCACCGGCGTCCAGTCGCCCTCCTCACGCAGCCGGCGGCAGACCTCCATGCCGTCCATGCCGGGCAGCGCGATGTCCAGCACGACCGCGACCGGGCGCATCCGGCGGACCGCGGCCAGCGCCGTGTCACCGGCGGTCTCGACGTGGACGCCGAAGCCCTCCCGGGTGAGATAGCGCCGTTGCAGATCGGCGATGTTCCGCTCGTCCTCGACGACCAGGACGAGCCCCTTGTTCTCCGGCATGCGCTTCTCTCCTCGCGGCCGAGCAGCCAGTGCAGGCGCCGTGCAGGCCGTGGCCATGGCCTTCGATGCTATCCAGCGGATCCCCGCCCCAGCGCCCCGGCCAACGGCCCTTACACACCCCGAACATTCGCCGAACCTCCCACTCGTACGCCCCGGCCAGGCTGGGGCCGAGACCGAAAGCAAAGGGAGGACATCGTGAACCGCATCGGTACCGCCGCAGCACGCAGGACCCGGACCACCGCACTGACCGTCGCCGCTGCTGCTGTGGCCGGACTGGTATGGGCAGGCGCCTCGTCCGCCGGGCCGGCCGACACGACCTCGGCCGCCGTGAGCACGTCGACGGCCGAACTGGCCGACACCGTCGGCCTCGCCGCCACCGACCAGCGTCCTCTTCCCGCCTGGATGCCGCCGGAACTCCGCGCCGACCTGCGGAAGCTGCGCACCATGAAGCCCGGGCAGCGACAGGAGGCGGCGGCGAGGATCTGGCAGGACGCGCTGGCCGGTGAGTACGGCACCGCCGTACGCGTGCGGGCCGAGGAGGCCCGGCGCCGCTACCAGGCCCTGCCCGAGGAACTCAGGGACGACATCAAGGAGTTGAGCGGGCTCAGCGGGGACCAGCGGAGCGAGAAGAGGACGGCGATCCGGGACAAGGCGCTCGCCGGGGGGTACGGCGAGCAGGTCCAGGGCTGGGCCGAGCGCCGCAGCGGCTTCTGGCAGCAGGGCTGACGGTGACCTTCCTCCGGGGCCTTTGTCGGGCCCGCCCGCGGGGCCCGGCCGTACTCGTCGCCCTTCTGCTCACGCTTCTGCTTCCGTCCGTCGCGGCGGCCTCCGGCACCGATCCGCTGCGCGCGCGGCAGTACGGGCTGGAGCTGAGCGGCCTGGCCGACGCGGCAGAGGCCGGTGCCCGTGCCGACGGAGTGGTCGTCGCGGTGATCGACACAGGCGTCGACCTGGATCACCCCGACCTCGCCGGCGTCCTCGTCCCCGGCCGGGACTTCGTCGACGGCGACACGCGCCCGGACGACGAGAACGGCCACGGCACCCATGTCGCCGGAGTGATCGCCGCGGTGTCCGGCAACGGCATCGGCATCGCCGGCGGCGCGCCCGGCGCGCGGATCATGCCGGTCCGTGTGCTGGGCGCCGACGGCACCGGGGATCCCGCGGTGATCGCCGACGCCGTGCGCTGGGCCGTCGGCCACGGTGCCGACGTCATCAACCTGTCCCTGGGCGACACCGGGCCGGCCGACCGGCTGCGCAAGGGCGGACCACTGGACCTCGCGCTGCGCGAGGCCGCCGACCGGGCGGTGGTGGTGGCCGCGGCCGGCAACGACAGCCAGGCCGAGCGTGCCTACCGGGCCGGAGTACCGGCCGTCGTCGTCGAGGCCGTCGGTCCCGACGGGCAGCTCGCCGCGTTCTCCAATGTCGGCGATCCGCGATCGGTGGCGGCACCCGGAGTCGACATCCTCTCCACCGTGCCGGGCGGCTACGGTCGTATGTCCGGTACGTCCATGGCGGCACCGCATGTGGCAGCCGAGGCGGCGCTGCTGATCGGCCGGGGTGCCGACCCGGCCACCGCACGAGAGCTGATCACCGGCACCGCGCATCCGACGGGCGATCAGCGGCTCGGCGCGGGACTCATCGATGCGGCTGCCGCGGTGCGGGCGCTCGGACCGTCCAGCCCGTCCGCTCCATCGAGTGCATCCGGCTCGGGCAGTCCGTCCGACCACTCCGCCCCGTCCAACCCGTCTGCCCTGTCCGCCCCGTCGGACCTGCCTGGTGAGTCCGGTTCGCCCTACACGCCCGCCGCGGGCAGCGGGACTCCCGACCCGGGCGCGGGAGGAGCGGCGCTGCTCGGCCTGAGTCTCGTCAGCGGCGCGGCCCTGCTCACGGCCGTAGCGCTGTTCCTCCGCCGTACGCGCCTCAGCCGACATCCCCGACATCACTGAAAGCGATCTCCGCCCGACGAGGGCCCGACAAGGAACGACGGTATGACCAACGCTCCCGCACCTACCCAGGAACCCGACCGCCCCGAGGCGTCCGCAGACGTCGGCCGACTGCACCGGCTCGGCCGCTGGTGCGCACGACGGCCGTGGTGGGTGCTCGGCACCTGGCTGCTGGTGCTGCTGGCCGCACTCGGCGCCGACCGGGCCTGGGGCGGCACCTACGACGACGACTTCTCACTGCCCGGCACATCGGTGCAGGCCGGGGCAGATCTGTTGGACGCGCACGGATCCGCGAACATCCGTGGCACCGCTGCCCAGATCGTGCTGCACACCGGCACCGGATCCCTCACCGACCACCAGGGCGCCGTCGACACCGCCGTGGCCGGCCTGAAGCAGCTGCCCGAGGTGATCTCGGTGACCGATCCGCTCGACACACCGGGGGCGGTCTCGGCCGACGGTGCCACCGGCATCGTGACCGTCCGCTTCACGGAGAACCCGGCCCGCTTCGAGACCTCCTACCTGCACGGCGTCGTCGACGCCGTGCAGGGCCTGCGCGCCGACGGCGTCCAGGTCGAATACGGCGGCCCGCTGGGCCAGTTGGCGCGTCCGAAGGCAGCGGACCGGCTGTCGGAGATGATCGGGCTGGCCACCGCGGTGATCGTACTGCTGGTCGGATTCGGCAGCCTGGCCGCGGCCGGGTTCCCGCTGCTGACCGCCGTCGTCGGACTGCTGTCGGGCATCTCACTGCTGGGACTGCTGGCCGTGGCCTTCACCTTCGGCAACGCCGCACCCACCCTGGCCACGATGATGGGTCTGGGAGTCGGTATCGACTATGCGCTGTTCCTCGTCACCCGCCACCGCCGACTGCTGCGGGACATGGACGATCCCGCCGACCCCGCCGAGGCGGTGGGCCGGGCCGTGGCCACCAGCGGCCGGGCGGTGATCGTCGCCGCAGCCACCGTCGCCGTCGCACTGGGCGGCCTGTACGCGTCGGGCGTGAGCTTCATCGGCACTCTCGGCGTTGCCGCGGGCCTGACCGTCGTGGTCGCCGCCGTCGCCGCGCTCACCCTGACCCCCGCCCTCCTCGGCATCGCGGGCCGCCGCATCGACCGCTGGCGGGTCCGCACCCCGGTCGACGAACCCGGCGACACGGCCGACACCTGGCACCGCTGGGCCGCCACGGTGGGCCGCCGCCCGTGGCTCTTCCTCACCGTCGGCACGCTCGTGCTCGGTGTACTCGCGATCCCCGCCGCCTCCATGCGCCTGGGCCACGTCGACAACGGCGCCGACCCGACCGGCTACACCGACCGCCGCGCCTACGACCTCATAGCCGACGCCTTCGGGCCCGGCACCAACGGCCAGTTCACGATCGTCGCCGATGTCGACGGCGCGCACACGGACACCGGAGGACTCTCCGCGACACTGCACGACGCCCTGGCCGCGACGCCCGGCGTCGCCCACGTCACCACATCCGTCGCCAACGACGACCACACCCTGCTCGTCTCCACCGTCACCCCGGACACCGGGCCCCAGGAGAGGGCCACCTCCGACCTGATGCACCGCCTGGAGAACGACACCCTTCCCCACGCTCTCGCGGACTCGGGCGGCCACGGTTACGTCACCGGGGTCACCGCGGCCCAACTCACCTTCCGCGACGTGGTCGTGGACCGGCTGCCCGTCATCGTCGCGGTGGTCGTCGCGGCGGCCTTTCTGCTGCTGCTCACCGTCTTCCGCAGTCTCCTGGTCGCTCTCAAAGCGGCCCTGCTCAACCTGTTGTCGATCGGCGCCGCGTACGGAGTCGTCGTCGCGGTCTTCCAATGGGGCTGGGGCGGCTCCCTGTTCGGTGTCGACGAACCCGTCCCGGTCGAGTCGTACGTGCCGATGATGATGTTCGCCATCGTCTTCGGCCTGTCCATGGACTACGAGGTCTTCCTGCTCTCCCGGATCCGCGAGGCGTGGCTGCACACCAAGGACAACCGCCTCAGCGTCGCGACCGGCCTGGCCGGCACCGCCCGTGTCATCACCTGCGCCGCCCTCATCATGACCAGCGTCTTCCTCGCCTTCCTGCTCTCCACCAACGTGGTCATCAAGATGCTGGCGCTGGGCCTGGGTGTCAGCGTCATCGTCGACGCCACCCTCGTCCGGCTCGTCCTGGTCCCCTCCACCATGTACCTGCTCGGCCGGGCCAACTGGTGGCTGCCACGCTGGCTCGACCGGCTCCTGCCGCACCTCGACCCCGAAGGCCCGGGCTCCGACACCGCTCCGGACGCCGCCCGGGCCGCCGTTCCGGTCGTCGCGGGGGAGCAGCGGTGATCCGCTCCGTGTTCAAGCGGCACAGGTCCGTCTCCGTGACGGTGGCGGCCCTCACGCTTCTCGTTCTCACCACGACCGTCGCCGAACTCGCCGCCCGCACGCTGTTGCACAGCCGCCTCTCCACCGCAGTGGGCCGGACCCTCGGCCAGGACACCGACGTCGACATCGACGGCGGTCCGGCCCTGCTCGACCTCTTCGAACGGCACCTCGACGCCATCACCGTCACCAGCGGCCACGCCACGCTGGGCCACATCCCAGGCGTGTCCGTACGGGCTCGCCTGGACGACGTACGCCTGACCGGCGACCACTCGGGCACCGTCGCCCGGACCCACGCCGACGTCGAGGTACCCGCTGCCTCCCTGCAGAACATGACCACCCAAACGGACGGCCGGCTCCCGGTCACGGACGTACGCCTCGACGACCAGGCCGGCACCATCACCCTCGACCTGCAGGGCGGGCTCGGCCGGGCGACGCTGCAACCCCGGCTCCAGGACGGGCGCGTGACGCTACGTCTGGATGACGCCGAGATCCTGGGCAGCCCCGCACCCGCCGCGGTCGTCGACCGGATCCAGCACGGACTCACCGACCACACCGACGCCGACTATCCCCTGGGCCTGAAAGCGACAGCAGTCGACGTCACCTCCACGGGCCTCACGATCACTCTCGACGGAGGCCCCACCCGGCTGCCCGGCACGACACAGGCGTAGCCAGCTCCGGGCCCACGCTTCCGACACGGCCCCGTGTCCCCGGTAGTCCCACAGACGGTTCATGGATTGTGGAACCTCGAACGCCGGTGCTGCCGGGGCCAGGTGCGCGATCACGATCACGGCCGCGATGCCGTCGACGACGGCCAGGCTGAGCAGAACAGCCGCACCCCTCCCTGCTGGGCGTCCGACCAGGGGCAGGACACCGACGGCGAAAGCTGCGTCGGTGGTCATCGGGGTACCCCAGCCGCGCTCGGTCCCCGATCCGGCCGTCACCGCGAGGAACACCAGCGCCGGGACGACCGCCCCGCCGAGCGCGGCGGCTGGGCAGGACTGCGGCCTTGGGGTGGCTGAACTCACCGATGGAGACGGCCTGCTCGACCTCCACGCCGATCAGGAGAAGCACACGCATCAGGGTCGTTGATCCAGTGCTGGAAGACCTCAGTGATGCCCGCCGGACCGGTGCCGACGGTGAGCGTGTGGGAGAGGAGACCGGTGTAGGAACCGGAGGCGGTAGAGGCCGGCACGGGCTGTGCCCCGCTGTTCACCATGGAGTACGCGACGGTCCGGGGACTGGCCTTGCCGGCACAGCTGACCTCCTTGCTCGATCAAGGCCGGTGGCGTCATCCGGGCGACGCCGAGATGGCGAGACTGATCCCGTGGTTCGAGAGCCCGGTCGACTTCCTCGCGACTGCGGGCCAGATGGAATGGGAGTCCAGCTCGCTGGACACCTTCGACGATGACCGGTACGCGGCCTTTTTGCACGTGGCGCGAGGCGGCGGTCAGGAGACTCCGGTCGAACTGCCCTGGCTGGATGTCGAGAAGGCGTTCTTCATCGCGGTGAACCGGGTCCCCGGTGATGACGTCGGCCTCGCCCTCGACTTACCGCACCGACGCCCACGACCCGCGGGTCGTGGGCAGTTACGTCTCGATGAATCCACTGTTGTACGAGTGGCGAGTCGTGGCGCCCACCTTCTCTGCCTTCGCCGCTGCCCTGGATCTTTAGAGCGATCAAAGAGGTGCGCTCATCGGCGCAGAGCCTGGAATGACCAGTGACTTGCCGCGAAGAACCTCAATGCCAACGCGCCATTGCACCGTGATCACTGAGGTCCTTCCACGGCTTCCCGGCGGCAGCGAGTACGTATGGCCCTGCCGTGATCCTCGGGAGGATACCGAGGTTGGGAGGCGGCAACGCCGGACGGTTCGGTCGGAGGCGTCCCGGGGCGAGGTCGTCAGGCGTCCTTGGTGAGTGAGGCGAGGGCGGCGTCGAGACGGTGGGCGGCCTCCTCGGCGACGGGGCGCAGGGTGTCGAGTCCGGTGAGGGTGACCATGGTGTTCGGGTCGAGGGCCTGTACGGCGGTTCGGTTGCCGTCGCGGCGGACGACGACGTTGCAGGGCAGCAGCAGGCCGATGGTGCGGTCGGTCTCCAGGGCGCGGTGGGCGAGGGGCGGGTTGCAGGCGCCGAGGATGACGTAGTCCTCCATGTCGTGGTCGAGCTTCGCCTTGAGGGTGGCGGTGACGTCGATCTCGGTGAGGATGCCGAAGCCCTGCTCGGCGAGCGCCTCGCGGACGCGGCTCACGGTGGTGGCGAAGTCGGTGTCGAGGTGCACGGTGCGGTCGTAGCGCATGGCGATGACCTTTCTCGTCGGTTCGCGTGGCGTGGGACGGGTGTCCGGCCGTGTGCGAGGTGCTCGTGAAGCGTTTCCCGGACTTTCCCTGTCCTTGGAAATACCCCCCGGGGTACTAGTGTTACGGTCGTAAGCATACCCCCTGGGGTAATTCTTCGTTGGAAGGGAGTACCGCGTGTTCTTCGTCGACACGATCGAGGTGTCAGGACTCGGCAACCGCAGCTATCTCGCGGGCGGTGAACGGACGGCGGTGGCGGTCGACCCGCCCCGCGACATCGACCAGGTGATCGCGGCAGCGGCGCGGAGGGGCGTGCGGATCTCGCACGTCGTCGAGACGCACGTCCACAACGACTACGTGACCGGCGGCCTGGAACTGGCCCGGATCACGGGCGCCGCCTACCTCGTCCCTGCCGGGGCCAGGGTCTCCTTCGCGCGGATACCGGTACAGGACGGCGACCGTACGGAGATCGACGCCGATGCCGGGCTGACCCTGCGCGCCGTCGCGACGCCCGGTCACACTCCGCACCACACCTCCTATGCGCTGGAGGGGGCCGGCGTGGCGGTCGCGGTGTTCACCGGGGGCTCGCTGCTGATCGGCACCGTCGGCCGCCCGGACCTCGTGGAGCCTCGGCTGACCGAGCAGCTCGCTCGCGCCCAGCACGCCTCCGCACACCGTCTCGCCGCCGAACTGCCGGACGAGACCGAGGTGCTGCCCACGCACGGCTTCGGCAGCTTCTGTTCGTCCTCGCAGGCTGAGGGCAGCGCCACGACCATCGGCAAGGAGAAGGCGTCCAACGAGGCCCTCACCCGGGACGTGGACACCTTCGTCGCCGACCTGCTGGCCGGCCTGGACGACATCCCCGCCTACTACACACACATGGGGCCGGTCAACGCCGCCGGACCCGCGCCAGTCGACCTGACCCCGCCCACTGTCGCCGACGCCGGGGAGATAGCCGCCCGGCTGGCGGCGGGGGAGTGGGTGGTGGACCTGCGCAACCGCGTCGCCTTCGCCGAAGGGCACGTGTCCGGCTCGTTCAACTTCGAGGCCGAGGGGCAACTCGCCACGTATCTGGCCTGGCTGATTCCGTGGGGCAAGCCCGTGACGCTGCTCGCCGAGTCGCCCGCGCAGCTCGCCGCCGCTCAGCGCGAGTTGGTACGGGTGGGCATCGACCGCCCTGCCGCGGCGGCCACCGGGGCACCGGCCGAGTGGGTGCCCGAGGGTGCGGCACCGGCCTCCTTCCGGCGGGCGACGTTCGCCGATCTCGCGGGTCGGCGTCCCGTGGAGGGTGTCGTCGTCCTCGATGTGCGACGCGGCTCGGAGCGGGCGGCCGGGTACATCGAGGGCTCGGTCCACATCCCGGTCCACGCCCTGCACCGCCGCCTCGGCGAGGTTCCCGCCGGTGAGGTGTGGGTGCACTGCGCGGGTGGGATGCGTGCCGCGATCGCCGCTTCTCTGCTGGACGCGGCCGGTCGCGAGGTCGTCGCCGTGGACGACTCCTTCGACGCGGCCGAGAAGGCAGGACTCACCGTACGGACGCCCTGACGGCATCGGATGCCGTAGGCGTCCCACCGGTCTTCACTGCCGACATGGAAACAGGAGCGAGAAACCGATATGAGCATCTTCCGTCGAGAACGGGGCGGCGCGGGCCGCGTGAGCGTGCAGGAGGCGGCCATACGCACCGGGCACGGCAACGCCGCCGGTAGCGGTAGCGGCGGTGACGCCGTGCTGCTGGATGTGCGCGAGGCGCACGAGTGGCAGGCGGGCCACGCGCCCCGAGCTGTGCATCTGCCGCTGTCGGCGCTGGCCGCCGGGGCGGGGCTGCCGGCTCACGCGCAGGCGCGGCCCCTGGTTGTGATCTGCCGCTCCGGCAACCGCTCCCGGCAGGCCGCGGAACTGTTGGCCACCCGCGGCGCGGAGGCCGTGGACGTGATCGGCGGCATGCGCGACTGGGCGGGGGCGGGGCTGCCGGTGGTGGATCCGCAGGGCGGGAACGGCACCGTCGCGTGAGCACTCTCATACTCGCCCTGGCCGCCGGTGCGGTCATCGGTCTCGCGCTCGGCGCGCTCGGGGGCGGCGGCAGTGTGCTCGCCGTCCCCGCCCTGATCTATCTGCTCGGCTTCAGTCCGGTCGGGGCGACGACCGCGAGTCTGGTCATCGTCACGCTCACCTCGGTCACCGCGATGGTCGCGCACGCCCGCGACGGGAACGTCCGCTGGCGTACGGGGCTGCTGTTCGCGGCGGCCGGGATCGGTCCGGCGATGCTGGGCGGCGCGCTCGCCGGACGCATCCCGGCGGCCGTGCTGACAGCGGCCTTCGCCGTGGTCGCGGGAGTGGCCGCTCTGCGTATGCTGCGGTCCCGGCCGGCCGCGGAGGGCACCGTGACGGTGCGGCCGGTGCGGGTGGCGGCAGCCGGTGGCGGGCTCGGTGCGGTCACCGGTGTCCTCGGTGTCGGCGGCGGCTTCCTCGCCGTACCGGCGCTGGTGAGTGTGCTGGGCCTGCGGATGCGGAACGCGGTGGGCACCAGCCTGCTGGTCATCACCGTCAACTCCCTGGCCGCGTTGGCGATGCGCGCCGGTACGGTCGAGGGGCTGGACTGGGCGGTCGTCGGGCCGTTCGTAGGGGCCGCGATCCTCGGGGCATGGGACGGCAAGCGGCTGTCCGTGAAGGTCTCGGGACATACGCTTCAGCGGATCTTCGCGCTGGTGCTGCTGGCGGTGGCGGTCTTCATGCTGATCGACGCGGTGCTGTGACGGCCACCGCGTCGGGAGCCCTCACGCCAGGGACAGGAACAGCTTCTCCAGGCGGGCGCGCATCTGCTGGGCGTCCTCGCCGTTCTTGCGGCCGGATTCGATGTCGGTCATGCACTGCTGCATGCCGGTCGCGATGATCGCGAAGCCGGCGCGGTCCAGTGCGCGGGAGGCGGCGGCGAGCTGTGTGACGACGTCCTCGCAGTCGCGTCCCTCCTCGATCATCCGGATCACGCCGGAGATCTGACCCTGCGCGCGGCGCAGGCGGTTCAGCACGGACTTCAGGTCCGCACCCTCAAGCTCCAGCTCCACGACCACTCCTCAAAGAAAATACCCCTAGGGGTACTGTACGTCCCGGTTCGGGACGGCGTCGACCATTAAGGATCACATCTGACATGACCAGCTCTCCCGCTCCCGTCACCCTCGCCACCGAGCAGGCCCGCACCCGGCTGCACGAGCTCACCGTCATCGACGTGCGCACGCCCGCCGAGTATGCCTCCGGCCATCTCCCAGGCGCCGTGAACATCCCGCTGGACCACGTCCGCCGTGCCCTGCCGGAGATACGCCACGCTTCCGGGCAGGGTGACGTCCTCGTCGTGTGCGCCTCCGGCGCGCGCTCGGAGAACGCCTGCAAGCTGCTGTCCGAGCAGGGCATACCGACCGCCACCCTCTCCGGTGGCACCGGTGCCTGGGCCGCCGAGGGGCACGACCTGCACACACCGGCGGCCTGCGACACGCGGGCCGGCTGGAGCATGGAGCGCCAGGTGCGCTTCACCGCCGGCACAGTGGTGCTCCTGGGCCTCCTCCTCGGCCTGCTCGTGCACCCGGCCCTCCTGCTGATCTCGGCCGGTATCGCGGGCGGCCTGGTCTTCTCCGCCCTCACGAACACCTGTGGCATGGCGGCCCTGCTCGGCAAGCTGCCCCACAACCGCCCGCGCGCGGCCGATCTCGACGCCGCGTTGGCCGCTCTGCGCAGCCGCTGAACCCGCGTTCCAGGGCGCCCGTGGAGACTCCATGGGTGCCCTGGGCGTCAGTTCGCTCCCGTCGAGCCCGGGGCGGTCTTCCGGCGCACGTCGTCCATGTCGACTGCCCTGATCTTTCCGATGAGCTCCTCCAGGGCCTGCGGCGGCAGGGCGCCCGGCTCGGCGTACAGGACGGTCCGGTCGCGGACGGCCATCAGGGTGGGGATGGAGGAGATGCGGAAGCCCGCGGCGAGTTCGGGCTGCGCCTCGGTGTCGACCTTGCCGAAGACGATGTCCGGATGCCGCTCGGCCGCCTTGTCGTACACGGGGGCGAAACGGCGGCACGGTCCGCACCATGCGGCCCAGAAGTCGATCAGCACGATTTCCGAACCGTCGACGGTCTCCTCGAAGTTGTCCTTGGTGAGTTCCACGGTGGGCATGGTTTCCGGTCTCCTCTCGTATACCCGGTGGGGTATCTGGATCCCCTCGGTTCAACCGGTGCCGGTCCGGGTTTGTTCCAGGCAGACGGGCGGCAGCGGGAACCAGCGCATCCGCTCGAAGTCGGTCGGCAGCCCGGTGGGGCCGTCGTCGAGGGAGTCCGCACGGCAGGTCAACACCTCGCGCGCACGGTCGAGCTGGCCCGACAGCGCTTCCTCGCCCAGCCGGTGGTGGCGGACCGTCGACGCGGTGATCCGTCCGTCGGCGGCGAAGCGCACGTCGGTCAGCCGCAGCGGGGGAGAGGACGGGCCGGTGCGGTGGCGCCACAGGCCGGTGTGCGGGTCGAAGCGGTAGTCGGGAAGGAGTCGGTGGCCGTGCGCGGCGATCAGCTCGACCGCGTCGATGAGGTAGTCGCGGACGGTGTCGCTGATGAAGTAGTTGAAGTTCAGGCGGATCCAGCCGGGTTTGATGCCGTCGCAGCCGTGGACGACCTCGTCGAGCAGGGCGTGGGAGGTGGCGGGGTCGATGGCGAGCAGGCGGTGCCCGTAGGGCCCGGCGCAGGAGCAGCCGCCGCGGGCCTGGATGCCGAAGAGGTCGTTGAGCAGGGCGACGACGTAGTTGTGATGAAGGTAGGCGTGGTCGCCGTGCCGGATGCGGAAGGAGATGATGGACAGGCGGCGGGCGTGGTGGTTGCCGAGGATCTCGATGCCGGGGTCGCGGTCCCACCGGGCGAGCGCACGTTTCCAGTGCCGCTCCTCGGCGGCCTGGATGGTGTCGGTGCCGACGGCCTGCTTGAGGGCGAAGACCAGCCCGGCGCGGATGGACTCGACGATCGCCGGGGTGCCGCCCTCCTCGCGGGCGACCGGGTCGTCGAGATACCGGTGGCCGATCGGGTCGACGAAGGCGACCGTGCCGCCGCCCGGCGCGGTGGGCACTCGGTTGCGGACCAGCTCGCGGCGGACGACGAGCACTCCCGGGGTCTGCGGACCACCGACGAACTTGTGCGGGGACAGGAAGAGCGCGTCCTTGTGGTCGCCCGCGCCGGGGGCGCTCTCGGCTACCCGGACGGGGACGTACGGGGCGGCGGCCGCGTAGTCCCAGAAGGACAGCGCGCCGTGTGCGTGCAGCAGCCGGGCGACGCGGTCGGTGTCGGTGAGGATGCCGGTGACGTTGGAGGCTGCGGAGAAGCTGCCGATGCGCAGCGGCCGGTCGGCGTACCGGACCAACTGCGCCTCCAGATCGCCGAGATCGATGTGACCGTCCGCGTCCTCGCCGATGACCACGACGTCGGCGACCGACTCCCGCCAGGGCAGTTCGTTCGAGTGGTGCTCGTACGGGCCGACGCACACGACCGGGCGTACGGCCTGCGGCAGCGGGTCGGGCCGGCGCAGCTCCAGGATGCCCACCAGCATGTTGACCGCCGCGGTCGCTCCCGAGCCGCAGAAGATGACGAGGTCGTCTTCGGTGCCGCCGACCGCGTCGCGGATGATCCGGCGGGCGTCCTCGCGCAGCCGGGTCGTCTGCAGCCCGGTGCTGGAGCTCTCCGTATGGGTGTTGCCGTAGAGGGGCAGCACCTGCTCGCGCACGAAGTCCTCGACGAAGTCCAGGGAGCGGCCGGAGGCGGTGTAGTCGGCGTAGACGAGGCGCCGGGGGCCGTAAGGGCCCTCCAGCACCTCGCCGTCGCCGATGAGGCCGCGGCGGATGCGGTCCAGAAGGGGGGAGGCGGGCGGCGCCAGGTGCGTGCTCATGGTGCCAGCCCGATGCCGATCTCGGGTGGCTGCTGCAGTGTGTTGTGGACCGTGCAGCGCGAGGCGACGGCGAGCAGGGCCGCGCGGCGCTGCTCGGACAGTCCGGGCGGCGGGATGATCGTGACGTGCACGGAGGCCACGCGGGCGGGTCGGTCGGTGGCCATGGTGAATTCCGTACGGACGCGCAGTCCGGCCTGGTCCAGGCCGTGGCGGTGCAGGAAACGGCCCGCGTAGAAGGCGACGCAGGTGGCCAGGGAGGCGGCGAACAACTCGGTGGGGGTGGGTGCGATGTCGGTGCCGCCCGCCTCGACGGGCTGGTCGACATGCAGGCGGTGGCCGCGGATGTCCACCGTGTAGATGTCGCCTTCGGCGTGGGTCACCTCGAAACGGTGCACGTCCGCGTCCTGCGGCTGGTTCGTGGGGAGGGTCTGCGGTGCGGTGCCGGTCATGGCCGGGCCTCTCTCGTCGGCGTCGACTGCTGCTGGTTCCAGTCGACCGCGAACCGCGCTGCTGATCGAGAGGCCGACGGGGTGTGCCAGGGGCCGTTCGGCCCTCGCGCCGGAAGCCGTCGCGACATACCCTGGTAGGTATTTTTTCAGGGAGTTCATGGAGGGCGGGCAGCCTGCCGGGCCTGCGGGGGCGGGGCGAAGACATACCCGGGTGGGTACCGGATGGGGACCTGTGGCCCATGCCCGGGCCTCATCTCCCGCACGACAGTGGGGGCATGGGCACACACATCGTGATACTCGGAGGCGGCACCGGAGGCACGCTGACGGCCAACCGGCTGCGCCGCATGTACGACGAGAACGAATGCCGGATCACCGTGGTCGACCAGGACGACGACCACGTCTACCAGCCCGGCCTGCTGTTCGTCCCCTTCGGGGCGGCCCAGCCGCACCACCTCGTCCGCTCCCGCCCGCAGCAGCTGCACGCCGCCGTCGACTACAAACAGGCACGCATCGAGCGCGTCGACCTGGACGCACGGACGGTGCACCTCAGCGGCGGCATACGGATGACCTACGACGTCCTCGTCGTCGCCACCGGCGCCACCCTCCTCCCGGAGGAGACCGAAGGGCTGACCGGTCCCGGCTGGGGCGAGAAGGTCTTCACCTTCTACGACCTGCCCGGCGCCGTCGGCCTGCACCACGCCCTGGAGCGCTTCGAGGGCGGGCGCGTCGTGGTGAACGTGGCCGACCTGCCCATCAAGTGCCCGGTCGCGCCACTGGAGTTCGCCTTCCTCGCCGACTGGTACTTCCAGCGGCGCGGCATCCGCGACAAGGTCCAGCTGACGTACGCCACTCCGCTGGACGGCGCCTTCACCAAGCCCGTCGCCGCCGAGGCGCTGGGCGGGCTGCTGGCTGCCAAGGGCATCGAGCTGGTCACCGAGTTCACCCTCGGCGAGGTCGACGGCGAGGGCGGCCGGCTGGTCTCGTACGACGAACGCGAGGTGCCCTTCGACCTGGCGGTGGTCGTGCCGCTGCACGGCGGCGCCGAGTACGTCGAACGCTCCCCGGGTCTCGGCGACGAACTGGGCTTCATCCCTGTCGACCAGCACACCCTCCAACACCCCCAGCATCCCGAGGTGTTCGCGATCGGCGACGCGGCCGGGCTGCCGACGTCCAAGGCCGGCTCGGTGGCCCACTTCGCGGGCGAGACGCTCACCCACAACATCGGCCGCTTCCTGGCCGGACAACCGCTGGACGCGACCTTCGACGGACACACCAACTGCTTCGTGGAGACCGGCTTCCACAAGGCCCTGCTCATCGACTTCAACTACGACACCGAGCCGCTGCCAGGCCACTTCCCGGCCGCTCTCGGCCTGCCGCTGCTGAAGGAGTCGCACGCCAACCACCTCGGCAAGCTCGCCTTCGAGTGGCTGTACTGGCACAGCCTCCTGCCCGGCCGGGAACTGCCCGGCATCGACTCGGCAATGCCCGAGCACGGCAAGCACCACGTCCACGCCTGAACGCCTGAACTGTCTGAGCGAAGGAGAACGCCGCCATGCCCACCGCCACCTACGGCTCCACAGCCGTCCCCGTCGACGACGAGGGCTTCTTCACCGACCCCGGCCAGTGGACCGAGCCCATGGCCGAGCAGATCGCCCACGAGGCGGGCATCCAGGCGCTGACCGACCGGCACTGGACGGTCATCCACTTCATGCGCGCCGAATACGCCGCCAAGGGCACAGGACCCACGGTCCGCGTCCTCGGCAAGACATCCGGCGTGAGCGTCAAGGAGCTGTACCAGCTCTTCCCCAAGGGGCCCGCCAAGACCGCAGCGAAGATCGCCGGAATTCCCAAGCCGCGCGGCTGCATCTGACCTCCCGGTCACCGCCTCCGCCATCACCTCCGCCACCGTCTCTGTCATCGAGGAGCATGCCGTCATGGCCGACACCGCCACGATCGAGAAGGTCTCGATCATTATCTCCAAGGGATCCCTGGAAGGGATCTACCCGGCCCTGATCATGGCCAACGGCGCCCGCGCCGAAGGCATCGAGGCCGACCTGTTCTTCACCTTCTTCGGCCTCGACGCCATCACGAAGAAGCACTGGGAGCACATCAAGCTGGCCACCGTCGGCAACCCCGGCCTGCACCTGCCCACCCTCCTGGGCGGCATGCCGGGCGTCCCCGACCTCGTCACCCGCTACATGGAACGCAAGATGGACAAGCTCGACATCCCGCCGATCCCCGAGTTCATCGAGATGATCGCCGACACCGGCGCGGGCATCTACGCCTGCAAGGCGTCCGTCGACCTCTTCGAACTCGACAAGGACGACCTCGTCGAGCAGGTCCAGGACATCATCACGGTCGGCGAGTTCTACGAGCACGCCGCCGGCGGCCAGATCATCTACACCTGAGATGACCGGTACTGGCTCGGGGCACGGCCTGCCGGACGGAGTGCGGCGCGTACTGGCGGTGGTCGCCCATCCCGACGACGAGTCGTTCGGGCTGGGCGCACTGCTGGCCCTGCTGTCCGACGGCGGCGTGCCCACGACGGTCCTCTGCTTCACCCACGGTGAGGCGTCCACCCTGCACGGCAGGCCCGGCGACCTGCACACCATCCGCGCAGGCGAACTCGCCCGCGCCGCACGGGAACTGGGCGTCCAGCGCGTGGAACTGGCCGGACATCCGGACGGCGGCCTGGGCGACATCCCGTCGTACCGGCTCACCGCGCACGTCACCCGCCTCATCGGCGAGGAGCGCCCCAGCCACCTCCTCGTGTTCGACACGGGCGGAGTCACAGGACACCGGGACCACCGACGAGCCACCGAGGTCGCACTGCTCGCCGCCCGCCGGGCCGGTGTCGGGGTGCTGGGCTGGACGCTGCCCCAGGAGGTGGCGGACAGGTTGAACGCCGAGTTCGGCACGTCCTTCACGGGCCGCGGCGCGGCCGAGTGCCGAGTCGTCGAACCGGTGTCACGGCAGCGGCAGCGTCGCGCCATCGCCTGTCATGCCAGCCAGTCGTCGGACAATCCGGTGCTCTGGCGCCGTCTGGAACTCCTCGGCGACCGCGAATACCTGCGCATCCTGGAGTGACGTGCCCGTCGCCGAAGTCAGAAGGAAAGAGCGCTCTTCGGTGGCGGCCCGAGGGTATCGGTGCCGCGCCCGGCCAGGCCGGCGTGCAGGAGGAGCAGGTGAGCCAGGTCGCGGGCCTCGTCAGCGGTGAGCGCCGCCCACACTCCCGGCTCGCCGCCCTGGTCCTGGTCCACGTCCAAGGTGACCCGGGTGATGGGCCGGTGCACGGGAGCGAGCCGCAGACACCGCACGGCAATTCTGCGCCCGCAGGTCGTCACAAGAGAAGTGTCCTCGGTTGTCTTGGCAGATCCGTCATGTCCTGCTGTCGCCATCGGGTTCACGCTCCTTCGCCAGGTCCGGTCGATCCCCGGGCGCCGACTGCGACCCGTATACCCGGAGGGGTATAAGCGACAGCGCGGTGCGAGGCTGAATTGTTCCGCCCCCGCCCCGCCTGGGTGTTCCCGTGCGATGCGGGGAAGGTCTCATCGGGCAACAGGCGCAAGGGCCGATGGGGGTGAATGTCAGGCCGTCTGGTCCTCCATCGATCAGGGTCGTGAAAATACCCTGGGGAGTATCCAAATCCGTGATCGTCCGGGAAGGATCCTCCGATGACCGCATCCGACCAACTGGCCGAGCCCACCGAGTACACCCGTCTGCCTCTCATCGGCGACAGGGCGCCGGGCTTCGAGGCCGAGTCCACACATGGCCCGGTCAGCCTGACCGACTACGCCGGGCACTGGCTGGTGCTCTTCAGCCACCCGGCCGACTTCACCCCGGTGTGCACCACCGAGTTCGTCGCCTTCACCGAACTCGCCGACGAGTTCGCCGCCCGCAACACCGCCCTGCTCGGCAACTCCGTGGACTCCGTCCACAGTCACCTCGCCTGGACCCGCTCGATCGAGGAGAAGCTGGGAGTGCGGATCCCGTTCCCGATCATCGCCGACCTGGACATGCGCGTCTCGCACGCCTACGGGATGCTCCACCCGAACACGTCCGGCACCGCCGCCGTACGCGCCGTCTTCGTCATCGACCCGGAGCAGACCGTACGGGCGGTGCTGTACTACCCGTTGAACGCCGGACGCATGATCCCCGAGATCCTGCGGCTCGTCGACGCCCTGCAGACCTCCGACCGCGACGGCGTCTCCTGCCCCGCCAACTGGCACCCCGGTGAGGACGTCGTCCTGGGCGCCCCGCGCACCCAGGCGGAACTGGAGGCCCGGCTGGCCGACGACAGCGTCAAGCTCACGGACTGGTACCTGGCGATGAAGCCCGGAACACCGGGCTGACCCGCGCACAGCCCCGTGGGGGTCATTTCCGAACGGCGTGGACGAGCGCGTCGAGGGCCGTACGGCTTCCGCCCTCGGCGTCGGTCACCGGCCGGGTGACCGTCTCGGCCCGCAGGATGTCGGCGTACGGCCGCCACAGATCAGCGACCTGCCCGGCGCTGTAGAGCACGCGGGGATCCTGCGGGCCGCCGTGGCCGTGCTCGGGATTGGCCGCGTCGTGGCCGACGAGCAGCAGGGTTCCGCCCTCGCGTACGGCGGTGGCGGCCCAAGGCAGTATCCGGGACATCTCCGGCCACGGCAGGTGCAGATAGGCGATCAGCGCCAGATCGTACGTCGCCTCGCGGGGAGCCCAGGCTGTGAGATCGGTGCGGACGGTGTGCAGCCGCACGCCGCGGCCGGCGGCCATCTGCTCGGCCTTCTCCAGTGCTACGGCGGAGAAGTCGACGGCGTCCACCTCCCAGCCCCGTTCCGCGAGCCAGACCGCGTTGCGTCCCTCGCCGGCGGCGAGGTCCACCGCCCGCCCGGACGGCTTCAGACCGGCCAACACCTCCTCGACGAACCGGTTGGGCTCGGCCTTCCACACCAGCTCGCTGCCTCGATACCGCTCGTCCCAGCCTGCTGCGTCCATCGTGCGTACCTCATTCCCCCGGTCGTTCCGGGTCAGTGGAATCCTCGTCCGTACTGTGGCCGTCGTCCGGATCTTCCGCGTCGTCTCCGGCGAGCAGATATGGGTAGGGGCAGCTGCTGGGATCCGGGGCGATGCAGGCGTTGCAGGGGCGGGACCGGTCGATGACGCACTTCGGTGTCGGTCTCATGCCGCACCGCCTGCATCGGCCCGGGTGCGGAAGCCGGCGGACAGCTGCCGTGAGGCGCGCTTGAAGGCCAGAACGGGAACGTAGTGGCGCACGCGCGCGTCGGCGAAGTACGCGAACGCCTCTGCCGCCGTGGTTGCCAGCGTCTCGGCCGGGACATCCGGGAACCGGCGTTCGAGCCGTGTCTGGATGTCCTGGCGGGCGCGTCGCTCTGCCGCTGGTGTCGGTGGGCCGGCCGGCCGGGTGTCGGGGCAGTGACTGCCCGGCGGGGCGGCCCTGGAGGTGAGGACGGGGAGGGAGTTCACCTTCATACCCCCTGAGGTATGGGGTCCGGGTGGTCAGGCGAGGGTCAGGAACAGCTTCTCGAGTTCGGCCTCGCTCAGCGCAGGGTTGTGTCCCTGTTGCCGCTCGGTGAGGCACTGGCGAATGCCGCCCGCCACTATCTTGAAGCCGGCCCGGTCCAGGGCGTGGGAGACCGCGGCCAGTTGGGTAACGACGTCTTTGCGGTCCCGCTCCGCCTCGATCATGGTGATGACCGCGGCCAGTTGTCCCTGGGCCCGCCGCAGCCGGTTGAGTACCTCGGTCCACGAGTCCGTTTCCTCGGTCACGAGGTTCACGACTTCTCTCGCGACTTCTGTCTCGTCCGTCACCGGACACCTCCTGGGGCCGGGTTCGTCAGAGGTTCGGGAGGCGCTGCTGAGTGTCGTGCGGCGACGGCACGGTGCCGCCGCCGCTGCGGACGGTGTCCTCACCTGTGGGGTGGGGGGCCGTCTGCGCGTCTTCCTCGATGGACGGCGCTGATACGTCGTTGGTCGGGCTCCGCGTTCCCTCGACGTTGCGCAGCATGTACCAGCTGAACGCGACGCCTGCCGCCGCGGCCACGGACGCCCAGGTCCACGGACTGGTCAGCAGGGTGCGGCGCAGATCGGAACTGGTCTGCTGGCTGAGGACGAAGACGCCCATGACGGCGACGAACCAGCCGAAGGACTTGCGCAGCGCGTCCTGTGGGATGCGCCCGGCGAGGAGGCCGCCGAGGATGCTGCCGACGACGGCGGTCGCGGTGACGAGGGCGGCAAAGCCCCAGTCGATGTGCACGCTGGCGAGGTAACCGGCCAGCCCGGCGAAGGACTTCATGGAGATGACCAGCAGCGAGGTCCCCACGGCCACGGTCATCGGCAGCCCGCCGAGCAGCACGAGGGCCGGGACGACCAGGAAGCCGCCGCCCGCGCCGACCAGTCCGGTGACCAGTCCCACCACGATGCCGTCCAGCAGGACGTGGAGGATGGGGAGTTCGTGATGGACCTTCTTGGGCGCCCCGCGACGGCCGCGGATCATGGCGACGGCGGTGGCGATCATCATGAGGGCGAACGCGAGCAGCAGGACGGTGCCGGGGATGAACTCGGCCAGTCGTCCGCCCGCGTAGGCGCCGGTCATGCCGGCCAGGCCGAACAGCAGCCCGGTGCGCCAGCGGACGCGTCCGGCGCGGGCGTGCGAGACGACGGCGGCGGCGCTGGTGGTGCCGACGACGAACAGGGAGGTTGCGATGGCTTCCTTGGTCTCCATGCCGGCCAGGTAGACCAGGATGGGCACGGTCAGGATGGATCCGCCGCCGCCCAGGATGCCGAGGCTGACGCCGATGAGCAGCGACGCTGCGATGATCACGGCGATCATGACGAGCCTCGCAGGGCGGTGACGATCGTGTCGAGGTCGGCGCGCGGGCCACGGTTGTAGGGCAGCTTCGCCAGCAGCATGCCCAGCGCGCAGGTGTTGGTGAGTGCGGCGACGGTCAGCCCGGCCCCGACGGCCGTGCCGATCAGGTGCAGTCCGGGCAGGAACAGGCCCGCGATACCGGTGACCACCACGATGGATCCGGCGACCAGGCGCACCTGGCGTTCCAGGTCCCAGCGTTCGGGGCCGCGGGTGAGCGGGCCGCCAGTGGTCTCCCACGCCGTGACGCCGCCGTCGAGGACGCGCAGGTTGGGCAGTCCGGCTTCGGCGAGGGCCTGTTCGGCCTGTGCGGCGCGGGCGCCGGAGCGGCAGATGAGTATGACGTCCTCGTCGAGGTGGTGCAGCAGTTCGGAGCGGTGCTCGCGCAGGGTGTCGAGGGGGACGTTGTAGGAGCCGGGGATGTGGGCGGTGCGGAACTCGCCGGGCGTACGCACGTCCAGCAGGCGCGGGCCTTCGCCGTCCTGTGTCAGGTCGCGCAGGGTCGCGGGATCAAGTCGGGGTTTGTCGGCGCTGGTGGTCATCGGGGGTCCTTGCTGTCCGTGAAGAGTTCTTCTTGTGAGGGAGGGGGCCGGGCGGCGGCCGACGGTTTCGGCCGCCGCCCGGGAGCAGGGTGGATCAGACGTCGGCCGATGCGGGCAGGGCGAGCCAGGCTCCGTAGCCGCCGAGCAGGTCGGAGACGTCGGTGCGGTCCTCATGGCGCAGCAGGCTGGCCGCGATGGAGGAGCGGTGGCCGCCCGCGCAGTGGACGACCAGGGGCCGGCCGGCCGGGATCTCGTCGATACGGCGGGGCAGTTCGGCCAGCGGGATGTGCAGGGAGCCCTCGATGAAGCCCTCTTCGCGTTCGGCGGTGTTGCGCACGTCCAGGACCAGCGTGGGTTCGTCGCCGTTGAGCAGGCGGCGCAGTTCGTCGGCGGTCAGGCGGCTGGCCTGTTCCATCTCGTCGGCCAGCTCGGGGAAGGCGCCCTCGGGCTCGCGCAGGTAGCCGCCGACCTTGTCGAAGCCGATCCGGGCGAGCCGGGTGACGACCTCCTCCTCGCGGTCCTGGGGCGCTATGACGACGACGTCCTGCTCGGGGGCGACGACCATGCCGGCCTGCTCGGCGAATCGTCCGTCCGCGGGCACGTTGACCGAGCCGCGCAGATACCCGGGCGCGAAGTCCTGCGGCGAGCGGGCGTCGAGGACGACCGCCCCCGCCGCGCGCCGCTGCATGAACTCCTCGACGGACAGCGGCCGGGGCGCGGAGGCCGCGTCGAACAGTCCGTGCTCCTTGCGGTTGAGGATGGCGTCGTAGACGAAGTAGGCGGGAGCGGACGGCTGGCCCTCGGTCACCAGCGAGACGAACTTCTCCTCGCTCATGGGCCGGCAGGCGTAGTTGGTGGCGCGCTGTTCGCCGATGGTGGACTGGCGCTGGGTGGAGAGGTTCTTGCCGCAGGCAGAGCCGGCGCCATGTGCGGGGAAGACGCGCACCGCGTCCGGGAGGGCCATCAGTTTGTGCTGGATGGTGTCGTAGAGCATCTTGCCGAGTTCGTCGGCGGTCACGCCGATCGAGGCGAGCAGGTCGGGCCGGCCCACGTCGCCGATGAACAGCGCGTCGCCTGTCAGCACGCCGTAAGGGACGGTGTCGCCGACGTGCTCGTACACCAGGACGCTGATCGACTCCGGTGTGTGGCCCGGGGTTTCGAGGATCTGCAGCTGGACGTCGCCGAGGCTGATCCGCTCGCCGTCGGTCAGTTTGCGGATGGCGTACTCGGCCTCGGCGCGCTGTCCGTAGCCGATCCAGGCGCCGGTGCGGTCGGCCAGCTCCAGGTGACCGGCGAGGAAGTCCGCGTGGAAGTGGGTGTTGACGACGGCTTCGATGGTGAAACCGTGCTCGGCGGCGTCCGTGAGGTATTCGGAGACGTCTCGGCGAGGGTCGACGACGACGGCCTTGCCGGTGGTCTCGTCGGCGATCAGGTACGACGCCTGGGAGAGGCAGTCGAGGTAGTACTGGGCGAAGAACATGGTCGGGTGACCTCCGTGTCAGAAGGATTTGGTTACCCCGGGGGGTATATAGAAGGGTCTGGTCCGCCCTTGTCGGAGGGCGTGGATGGTGGTCGGCCCGGGTCGGGGGATGCCCGGGCCGACCGGTCAGAGGCGGCCGGTGAGCATGCCGTGCCAGTAGATCGGCGGCAGGCCGTACCGCTTGAACACCCACATCGTGCGCCGCTCCTTGAACGGGTCGAGCAGCGGGAACGACGGGGTGGGGTTGAGGTCGTAGTCGAACTCGGCGAGCAGCATCCGGTCCCGGGCGGTCACCAGCGGACAGGACGTGTAGCCGTCGTAACGGTGTGACGGAGCCCGGCCGTTCATCACGTCGAGCAGATTGCCGGCAACGACCGGGGCCTGCTTGCGCACCGCGGCACCGGTCTTCGAGGTGGGCAGGTTCGCCACGTCACCGAGCGCGAAGACGTTGTCGTAGGACGGGTGTTGGAGCGTGTGCTTGTCCGCGGTAACGAACCCCTGCGGGCTTGCCGGGTCGGCGAGCGGGCCCGTCTTGATCCAGTCGGGTGCGCTCTGCGGTGGGACGGCGTGCAGGAGGTCGTAGCCGATGGTCTCCTTCGTGCCGTTCGCATGGTCGGTGACGGTGAGCTCGCGGGCGTCGCCGTCGACTGCGGTCATCTCGGAGCGCAGCCGCACCTCGATGCCGTAGCGGGCGGCCACCTTCTCCAGGACCTGTGACCAGGCGGGCACCTTGAACATCGCCGCGTCCGGGATGACGAGGATGACGCGGATGTCGTCCAGGACCTTCTGCTTGCGCCAGTGGTCGGCGGCCAGGTAGGCGATCTTCTGCGGGGCGCCGCCGCACTTCAGGGGTGTGGCCGGGTGGGTGAAGACGGCCGTGCCCGAGCGCATGTTCTTGATCAGGTCCCAGGTGCGCGGGGCGTACTCGGGTGCGTAGTTGCTGCTCACCCGGTCGTGGCCGATCGCCTCGGCCAGGCCCGGCACGCCGCCCCAGTCGAGCTGGAGGCCGGGCGCCAACACCAGGTGCTCGTAGGTGAGTTCGTCGCCGCCGGAGAGGGTCACCGTGCGGGCTTCGGGGTCGACGGACTGGGCGCGACGGCGGATCCAGCGAACCCCGTCGGGTATCACGGACGCTTCGGGGCGGCGGGTGGCACGCAACGGGGCCTGGCCGCCGCCGACCAGAGTCCACAGCGGTTGGTACCAGTGCGTGTCGGACGGTTCGATCAGGGTGATGTCACTGACGCCGGCGCGGCGCATGCGGGCGGCGACGCTGATGCCGGCGCTGCCGCCGCCGATGACGGCGACGCGATGGCGACCGGAGATCGGTGCGTCGGTGGGGGAGGGTGTGGCGGCCAAGGCGGTGCTCCTTTCCAACTGGTCCAACTGGCCGTTGTGCGGGTGTCGGCCGGGGTCAGGCGGCGTGCTCGTGTGAACCGGCCGCGACCGGGCGTCCGGCGCGGGCCCAGGCGGAGGTGCCGCCGGCCACGGAGTAGGCGTCGATGCCGCGGGAGTTCATCTGGTCGGTGGCGGTCCTGCTGCGGTTGCCGCTGGCGCAGATCACGAACACCGGCCGGTCGGTCGGCAGTTCACCGCACCTCGCGGACACGGTGCGCAGCGCCATCAGTCGCGCGCCCGGTACGTGCCCGGCCGCGTACTCGTCCGCTTCCCGGACGTCGACCACGAGCGCGCCGTCGGCCCAGGCCGCCTTGAACGCTTCCTGTGTCACTTCACGAGCCACTTCGTTGCCTCCTAAATTACCCCCGGGGGTATCTCTCTGGCGAGAGTACGGCGACCCGGAGGGGAGCGTCAAATACCCCTGGGGGTATTTGCCTGGGAGGTGAGAAGCGGCTCGGCGCCGGGGCCGGGAACGAGCCGTGAGCCGTGTGGCGCGGACCTGGGCAGCCGCAGCGTCATCCGTGTCCCGCCGCCCGGTCCGGAGTCCGCCGTGACCGTGCCGCCGTGGGCGGTGACCAGCTCTTTGACCACGGCCAGACCGATGCCGCTGCCGCCCGAGGAACGAGCGCGGGCCCCGCGCCACAGACGGTCGAAGACGTGCGGCAACTCGTCGGCGGGGATGCCCGGACCGGTGTCCGCCACCTCCACGAGCGCCTCGAAGGGCGTGGCGGAGGTGGTGACCGTGACGGTGTCGCCGGGACGGCAGTGGCGGGCGGCGTTGCTCAGCAGGTTGCCGAGGGCCTGGTGCAGCCGGTCGGCGTCGGCGCGGACCAGCAGGGGAGCGGGGCCCGGGGCGATGTGAACCGTCATCCCTGCCGTGCGCAGCTCCGCCTCGCGCTCGGCCGCGGCAGCGCCGGCCAGGGCGGTCACATCCACCTCGGTCAGACGCAGGGACAGCCGGGCCGCCTCCGCCTCCGCCAGTTCTCCGAGGTCACCGACGACACGGCCCAGCCGCAGGGCCTGGTCGTGCAGGGAAGCCAGGCGCTCGGCCGACGGGTCGGCGTAGCCGTCGCGCAGTTCCTCGAGCCCCGCCTGCAACGAGGCCAGGGGCGTCCGCAGTTCGTGGGCGACGTCTGCGGCGAGCTGGTGGCGGGCCTGCTCGACGTGGTTGACGTTGTCGGCCATGGCGTCGAAGGCGCGGGCGAGATCGCCGAGTTCGCCGGGCGCGTCGATGTGGGTCCGCGCAGTGCGGTCCCCGGCGGCCAGCGCACGGGCGGTTGACGCGACCCGGACCACGGGGGCTGTCAGGCGGCGGGTGACGAACCAGCTCACGGCAAGTGCCAGGGCAAGCGCGCCGACAGCGGCCCCGACCACCCAGCCCCAGGCGACGGACAGGCCCGCCGACCCGGAGTCGGCCGAGAAGACGAGGTGTACGGAGCCGACGGTGCTGCCATTGACCACCACGGTCGCGCTCGCGCCGGGTCCCGAGCCGGTGCCCTGCCCGTGATGCCCGGGGCCCGAGCCGGACATGCCGTGCTCGTCCTGCGACCCGGCGCCGGAGCCACCGGACATCATCTCGTCGTCCGCGTCGCGCACGGTGAGCACTGCACCGGCGCCGGTTGCGATGGAGCGCGCGGCCGACAGGTCGGCCGATGCCCAGCCGCCCGCGGTCCGGTAGGCGTCGGCGGCGGCCGCGGCCACCCGGGAGGCGGTGCGCTGACGGTCCGCCTGGTGGGCACTGCTGAGTCCGCGATCGGTTCCGACGAGCGCGGCGACCGTCAGCAGGGCCACGGACGCCAGTGCCACCACGGCGAACGCGGCGAACAGCCGTCGGCCAAGCGGGCCGAGCCCACCGGACGGCCCAATGCCGGAGCGCGGCGAACGTGGCTCACGTGTCATGGGCCCACCCCAGCCGGTAGCCCACGCCCAGCACCGTCTCCACGAGGTCGGGGCCGGCGCTCCCGAGCTTGTGGCGCAGGTTCTTCACGTGCGAGTCGATCGTCCGCTCGTACCCGGCGAACTCGTAGCCGCGTACCCGGTTGACCAGCTCATAGCGCGAGTACACCCGGCCCGGCACTGATGCCAGCGTGGTCAGCAGACCCCACTCGGTGGGCGTCAGCTCCAGCGGCACTCCGTCGAGGGCCACCTCGTGCCGGGCCTCGTCGATCCGCAGCCGTCCTTCGCCGTACGACGCAACGGGCGCCGCCCCCGTCGCCGTACCTCGGGCGCGCTGCAGCACCGCACCCACCCGCAGCACCACCTCGGTGGGACTGAACGGCTTGGTCACGTAGTCGTCGGCGCCCAGCCGCAGCCCGTGGATGCGGTCCTCGACGGTGCTGCGCGCGGTCAGCACCACCACCGGCACCCGTCCGCGCTCGCGGGCCTCCCGCAGCACCTCGTCACCGTCCACGTCCGGCAGCCCGAGATCCAGGAGCGTCAGGTCGATCCCACGCTCGCCGAGCAGCCGCACGGCCTCGGCGCCCGAGCCGGTCGTCAGCACGCCGTACCCGGCGCGCTCCAGGTAGCGGCGCAGCAGCTCGCGGATCTCCTTCTCGTCCTCGACGACGAGCACGGTGGTGGTCATGTCCCACACCTACGCGCCACGCGCACGCCCCCGGGAGGGGCCGAACAGCCCCAACCCGCCCGGCCGATGTCTCCATCCCGTCTCCACACGCACCGCACGGCGACTGCAGGGCCCGGCGCGACGGTGACGGTGTGGGAACGGGAGACGCTCCCACGGAACCGAGGAGGTTCGCCATGAGGCGCAACATCAAGATCGCGACAGCGGTCACCGCAGGCGCTCTCGCCATCGGCGGCGTGCTGGCGGTGGGCCCGGTGATCGCGGACCCCGGTAGCGGCGGGCCGGTGGCCGTGCAGACCACGTCCCAGAGCATGATGGCGGACGCTCAGCATCAGGCGCGTCACTATGGCGGCGCCACGGACGGCATCCGGCAGCACGACGTAACCTGCAACGGAACCGCGCTGGCCGAGCAGGGCACCCTGACGGCCGCTCAGAAGGCCACGCTGGCGAGCATGGCAGAGGAGGAGAAGCTCGCGCACGACCTCTACACGGCGTTCGCCCAACGCTACGACGTGCGGGTCTTCGAGCGGATCGCGTCGGCCGAGACCCAGCACCTGACCGCCGTGCGCACCCTGCTGGACCGCTACGACGTGACCGACCCGACCGCCGGCAAGCCGGCCGGTGAGTTCACCGACCCCGGCGTGCAGGCCACCTACGACCGGCTCCTGAAGCAGGGCGAGGACAGCCTGACCGGAGCCCTGAAGGCGGGCCGTACGGTCGAGACCGACGACATCGCCGCACTGAACAAGGCGCTGTCCGGACTCACCGCCCCGGACACGCGCCAGGTGTACACCAACCTGCTCGCCGCCTCCGAGAGGCACCTGACGGCATTCGAGCACTGGATTGCCGACGAGTAGAACGAGCAACACGAGTAGGACGAGCAAAGGGAGACGGTCCCGGCCTGTACCTGGCCGGGACCGTCTGGGTTCGTCGGAGAGAGACCGAGGGGCCTACACGGCCGCCGTCGGGGTCCCCGCACGCGCCCTGCGGCGGCGCAGCGCGAACACGGTGGTCATCGTGCCGGCGGTCAGCAGGCCGGCGCCGAGGGCGATCGGCAGGGCCGGGGAGGTGGAGCTGCGGTCGGCGACGTTCTGCGCCTTGAGGTCCTGCACGTACGCCGGGTACGGGGCGTGCGTGGAGGCGGACGACGCCGTCTGGGCGTAGTGGTGCGGGATCGGCTTCACGGACTTGACGGAGCCGTCCGTGTTCAGCAGCACCTGCTTGTTGTTGGGGTGACGGTCACGGCGGCGAGCACGGCCAGGACGACCGCGACGACGACGCGGGTGAGGAGGGCGGACTTCCGCACCCCGGTGTAGTTCACCGCGGTCAGCGCCACTACGGCGGCCACGGCCACCGCGTGGGTCTGGTCGGGCCAGAGGTAGGCGCCGGCGGTGAGGGCCATGGCCGCGCAGGAGGCCGTCTTGCCGAGGACGAACGCCCAGCCGGCCAGGTAGCCCCAGAAGTCGCCCAGGCGTTCGCGGCCGTAGACGTAGGTGCCGCCGGACTCGGGATAGAGAGCGGCCAGCCGTGCCGAGGACGTCGCGTTGCAGTAGGCCACGACGGCGGCCAGGGCCAGAGCGAGCAGCAGGCCGGAACCGGCGGCGTCGGCCGCCGGGCCGAGAGCCGCGAAGATCCCGGCTCCGATCATCGACCCCAGGCCGATCACCACGGCGTCGGACAGGTCCAGACGCCGCTTCAACTCACCCGTGCCAGTCAAGGCTCTCTCTGCGTTCATCGCCTGCTCCTCCTCGTACTCGGCGCACGGTATCGGAGGAGGAGGGGCCCATTGCCGGAGAGTTGGTGCTGGAGCGGCTGTCGGTGCCCCCGGTGCTGGCCGATCCGCTCGCGTGTGACGCGCACTTGGAGGCCAGGCCAGGCCAGGCCAGGCCAGGCAGTGCCGCGCCGCGTAACGGGCGTCAGCTGGTCTTGCGGCCCCAACTCGGCGCTACGAGCTTCCACTCCGTACCCCAGGATTCGATACGGCGCCGGTCCAGCCGGTACCGTGCGACGGCCCCGGTGCCGAACGCCATGCCGGCGAAGGCGAGTGCGGCGGTCAGGCCCAGGACGGCGGATTCGAGAGCCGCCTCCGTCGAACTCGGCGGCTCGGTGGTGAAGTCGCCCGCGGAGTCCACCCAGAGCACGACCTCGGATCCGGCCTTCTGCCCCGTGTCCACCAGCGCGCTGCCCGTGCGGCGGGTGCCGTCGGCGGTCGTCCAGCGGACCTTCGCCTTGATCAGGTCACGCGCTCCGCCAGCCGTCGAGTTCGGGGGTGGGGTATCCGTGAGGAGTACGGCCTGCACGGAGTGCCGCTCGGTGCGCTGCGCGGCGAACACCTCGTCGGCGGCGTGGAACGTCACCAGGCCAGCGAGTGCGCCGCCCATCAGAACCACCGCCCACACGACGAGGACGATCCAGGCCTCGATGATGTCGTCGTGCCGGCGCAACGGGTTGCTCCGCGAGCGCCACAGCCGCTTCCTCGGATGCCTGTTCCTGCCCATGAGTCCGCACCTCCTCGTCGTGGTCGTCCTTTCGAAGGTGTCAGTCGGGAAGGTGGTGCCGCTTGGGCCGAACAGGGGCCGCGGGGTGCCCCATCGGCACTGCATCCGACACTCGGATGGGCCGTTCAGCCCGCTGCGGCGGAGATGTCGCCGGACTCCGGCCCGGCGGCCAGGGCGTTCGGCAGCCGTGGCCCCTTCCCGCCGAACACGGCGAGCACGCAACAGTCAGAAGGGAGACGGGACATGACTCTCCATCAGGTGATTGTCGGAGTGGACGGTTCGCTGGTCTCGGTCCGGGCACTGGACCGGGCCGCGGACGAAGCCGCGCGTCGCGGCCTCGCATTGGGCGTCGTGTACGCCGTGCCCGACAGCGATGAGGCGGGACCGGTCCTGGCGTCCGCGGTCACGCGCGTCCACGAACGGCACCCCGCGCTGCCGGTGGTGACCAAGGACGCCGTCGGCGGTCCGGTGCGCACGCTCGTGCGGGAGAGCGAGGGCGCGGCTCTCACCGTCGTGGGAACCCGGGGCATGGGCGGCATCGCCGGCCTGCTGTTCGGCTCGGTGAGCCTGCGGCTGGCCGCGCGGGTGCACAGCCCGTTGCTCGTCGTCCGCGGCGACCACCCGTGCGACGACGGCCGGCCCGTGCTGCTCGGCCTGGAGGGCGACAGCGACGAGGACACGGCGCTCTACGCCTTCCAGGAGGCCGAGCGCCGCGGTGTCCCGCTGAGCGTCCTGCACTCCTGGACCCACCCGCACATCACCCCCGAACTGCCCTCGCTGGTCCCGGGATTGAGCCCCGGCCAGCAGCAACTCGCCCGGCAGGAAAGGGCGGAGGACTCCGTTCCGCGCTTCAGCCTGGCCCGGCTGAGCGAGCGGCACCCCGGCATCCAGGTCGAGAGCCGCACGGTCCGCACCGGGCCGGCACACGCCCTGCTGGAGGCCACACGCGACTGCGCCGTCGTGGTCGTCGGCGCGCACCACCGCACCCACCGGTTCGGCCCGCGGCTGGGCCCGGTGGCGCACACCCTGCTGCACCGCTCCCACTGCCCCGTGGTTGTGGTGCCCACCGCCAAGTGACCCGGCGGACAGGGCCGTTCGGGCCCTCGACCGGGGACCTGTAGCCCCTCCGCCGCCACCGCCCCTCGCGAGACATTGAGGGCGCAACGAGAGTCGTAGAACCCAACGCATCGTTCCCTCGAAAGGGATGAGCATCATGGCAGTCCACAACCACCCCCAACACCACCCGCGATTCCGCTTCCCGTCCCTCCACCGGACCGGAACGGCACAGGCCGCCACCGACACGACGGCGACGACCACTGCGACGCGTGCCTACACGTTCGCGTCGCTGCGTCTGGTCACCGGGTTCGTCTTCTTGTGGGCGTTCTTGGACAAGACGTTCGGGTTCGGTTACGCCACGCCGTCCGGCAAGGGCTGGATCGACGGCGGTTCGCCGACCAAGGGCTTCCTGAGCTCGGTGGCGGCGGGTCCGATGGAGTCGACGTTCCATGACTGGGCCGGGGCCGGCTGGGCGAACTGGCTGTTCATGCTCGGTCTGCTCGGTATCGGCGTCGCGCTGATCGCCGGTGTCGCGCTGCGGCTGGCCGCTGTCGCCGGTACGGCGATGATGGCGTTGATGTGGATCGCCGAGTGGCCGCCGGCGAAGCATGTGTCGGACGGTTCGCTGAGCATGTCGTCGAACCCGTTCGTGGACTACCACCTGATCTACGCCGTCGTGATCATCGCCCTCGCGGTGGCGGGTGCCGGTGCCACGTGGGGTCTTGGCAAGGTCTGGGCCACGCTCCCCGTCGTCCGCGACCACAACTGGCTGAAGTAACTGCCGGATGCCTGTCGCGACCGGGGCGCCACCGCCAACTGGCGGCGGCGCCCCGGTCGTTCGTGTGCGGCGGCTCGACACCACCGGGTCGGCCCGCTCGGCGTGCTCGTCGGCCCGGTGACCCATGCGGTACTGCGCGGCGCCGCGACGCCCGTAGCGGTGGTTCCGCACGACTGACGCGCACTCCGCCGGGGCGGCAGGCGCAAGCGGCCGGCGCACACGACCATGCCCCCCGTCCGCGCCTCGGACGAGCGGGCACCGGAGTCCGGATGTCAGGCTCCGGCCGGCCGGTCGACGGGGACGAGCAGGAGACCGGTGACCAGGTCCGGGTGGATGCGGACCGCGTAGCCCATCGGCTGCCGCACCCAGGGGCGCAACAGCGCCTGATACCGGGTCAGTTCGCGGGCGTCGCTGACCAGATGGGCGTATCCCGTGACCACGACGCTCCAGCCGAGGTGCGTGTCGGGGTCGATGGCGTCGGCTTCGTAGGCCACGACGACTCCCGGGCCGTCGGCTTGGAGCGTGCGCGAGGTCAGGGCCGCACCTTCGTGCGTGCGGATGACGATGTTCCCGTCGTCCACGATGTGGTTCACCGGGCGGATGGTCGGCAGCGCCTGCCGGGTGAAGGCGATCCTGCCCATGGGCACACTGCCCAGCAGCCGCAGTGCCTCCGCGCCGTCGATCTCGACGACCCGGCGCGGCGGCTCCACAGCGACCGGCTGCTCTCGGTCCGGGGCCTCGAAAGGCCCCGCGACAGGTTCTTCGCTCACTGCTCGATGTCTCCGGCCTGCGGCCCACCGGAACACCCGGGTGGCGGTCGATGAGTGGGGCGTGCGGGGTTGACCAGGCCATTCGACCGCCCCGGTGTCCGTCGGGCTAGGGCCGTTCGGCCCTGGGCCGTGTCCGGTCGGCCCTTTAGCCGGGATCACCCCGGAGCCCGCCGTGTTACCTCGGATTACCCCGGAGCCCGCCGTGCGGGCGGTGTGCCGTCGTCGACGCGGTAGCTGAGGCCGTTGACCATGCCGGCCACGCCCTCCAGCCGCCACACCGTCCTGATCGCCCTCGGGACGTCGCTACGGCGCTCCACCGGCCCGGTCAGGGTGACCAGACCGTCGCGGACGAGCACGGTGACGGTGTCGGGGGCCAGGCCGAGCGCGCCGACCAGGACGTCGTCGATCACCTCGCGGCGGATGTCCCCGTCCGTGCGGAGGAAGACCCGGAGCAGGTCGCGGCGGGTGGCGATGCCGATCAGGCGGTCCTCCTCGTTCACCACGGGCAGCCGCTCGATGCCACGGCGTTCCATCACCCGCGCGGCGTCCGGGACGGGCTGCTCCGGGTGCACGGTGACCGCGGGGGTCGACATCAGCTGCTCCGCCGTGGCGATGCGCCCCTCCTCGGCGCGGGCCCGGCGTGCCTGCTCGCGCACCAGATCGGTCCCGGAGATCACCCCCAGCACCTTGTCGTCGTGGTCGACGACGGGCACCCCGCTGATCCGGTGCCGCTCCAGCAGCCGGACCACTTCCCTGAACGGTGTCGTGGGATACGCCCGGACGACATCACCGGTCATCACTTCACCGACGGTGTGGATTCTCACGGCACGTTCCCCTTCACCTGCGCCGAAGGGGAACGGCCGTCCAACCGCCGTGCCGGGAGCGGCCGTTCCCCTCGTGCCGGGCGACGGGTGCCGGCGCCCGGACCATGCGTCACGGATCCTGCCGACCGTCCGCCGGGCCGCCGCGCCACGGGGGCGGGGTGGCCGACCTGCGGGCCGCGTCCTCGCGGTGCACCACACGGTCCAGGCGGGTACGCAGCCGGTCCTGCAACCGGTCCGCGAGCTCGTGCGCGCTCGCCTCCCGCGCATGGACGACGACAAGATCGCTCCCCACCCGTATCTCGGCCGCGCCCGACCACGGCTGCTCTGCGTGATGCGCCGCGGCCCTGGCGATCCGCACCTCGCCGCCGACGGGGGCGAGCCCCGGGCGGTCGAGGACCGCGCTCAGCTTGGCCCGCAGGTAGGTGAGTGCTTCCTCGTCCACGTCCCCCTCGGTCCGTACCTGTACGGCCGCGGGCGAAGGGGTCTGGCCGGCGGTGTTCTTGAGCGTCATCTGCTCCACTCCTTTGATCGTTCGTCAGCGGTTCCAGACTGGCCCTGGTGCCGAGGGCGCACACAGGGCCGCCCGGCCCTGTGTCGGGGCCCTTTGGGTCCCGTTGTTCTCAGACGTTCGCCGCCACTCGGGCCGGGGACTGCCACGAGGAGAGGGCAACTGATCGAGTTCTCGGGCCGGTGACGCTTCTCCCGTAGGCGAGATCCCATATGCTCACTGGCTCTGGGCGGCTAACGTGGCACATGACCGGAGTGGTCGACCCGCAGTGCGGCGAGGGGTTCTGGAGGATCACCGGTGGCAGGCGCTGAGGAGTCCGGCGGTGCTCGTATACGACTTCCGCAGCTGAAGCTGGACGAGCTGCTGGAGGAGCTCCAGGCACGACTCGACGCGGCCCGCGGCACCCGTGACCGGGTGCACAGCCTGCTGGAGGCGGTGCTCTCGGTCGGCCGGGAGCTGGAGCTGGAGCAGGCCCTGCACAGCATCGTGGAGGCGGCGGCGGTCCTGGTCGACGCGGAGTACGCCGCGCTCGGTGTGATCACACCGGACGGCAAGGCGTTGTCGGCGTTCCACACGATCGGCGTCACCGAGGAGCAGATCGCCGAGATCGGTCCCTACCCGGAGGGTCACGGGATCCTGGGCGAGCTGATCCGGCACCCCGAGCCGCTGCGGCTCGCGAAGATCTCCCAGCACTCCGCGTCGTACGGCTTCCCGCCCAACCACCCGCCGATGAACACCTTCCTCGGGGTCCCCATCCGGGTGCGCGAGCACGTCTTCGGCAACCTGTACCTGACCGAGAAGCGCGGTGGTGCACAGTTCGACGAGGAGGACGAGTCGGTCCTGTCGACGCTGGCCGTGGCAGCCGGTGTCGCGATCGACAACGCCCGTCTGTACGAGGAGTCCCGGCTGCGTGAGCGCTGGCTCCAGGCCACCGCGGAGATCACCCACAGCCTGATGTCCAGTGGTGCGCGTACCGACGTCCTCGCCCTGATCGCCGAGCGGGCCGGCGAGATCACGGGGTCGGCCCTCGCGGCGGTGGCGCTGCCGATGGAGGACACCGGGTCGCTCGCCGTGGAGCTCGCCGTGGGGCTGGACTCCGAGGCGCATCAGGGGCTCATCCTGTCCATGGACCGCAGCCTGATGGGGCTGGCCTTCTCCAGCGCCGCCCCCGTCACCAGCGCGGACGTGGGCAACGACGGCCGCATCTCGTTGGATCCACCGCGTTTCGGGGGACTCGGCCCCGCCGTGGCCGTACCCATCGGCACGGGTGAGGCAGGCGTGCGCGGCGTCGTCCTGCTGGCGCGGGAGGCCGGGCGACAGCCCTTCTCGGCGACGGAGACCGAGACCCTCCAGGATTTCGCCGCCCAGGCGGCCGTCGCCATGGAACTGGCCGACCACCGTCGGGACGCGCAGGAGATCGCGGTTCTCCAGGACCGTGACCGCATCGCCCGCGACCTGCACGACCTCGCCATCCAGCGGCTGTTCGCGACGGGCATGACGTTGCAGAGCGCCGGCCGCTTCATCGAGCACGAGGAGGCCGCCGAACGCGTGGCGCGGGCGGTGGACGACCTCGACGAGACCATCAAGATCATCAGGTCTACGATCTTCGGTCTGCGGGCGCGTGACGGTGGCGCCGGGACGGGGTTGCGGGCTCGTGTCGTGCGCGCGGTCGGCGAAGCCGCTCCCGTGCTCGGCTTCGCACCCAGTGTCCGGATGGAGGGCCTGGTCGACACCGACGTGCCGCGGGAGACCGCCGACCATGTGATCGCCGTGCTGTCCGAGGCGCTGACCAACATCGCCCGGCACGCTCAGGCCGGCCGCGCCGACGTCGCCCTGGTGACCGACGGCCGCGAGGTGCGTCTGTCGGTCACCGACAACGGCGTGGGCATCCCGGCCGAGGGCCGCCGCAGCGGACTGCGGAACATGGAGGAGCGGGCCCGGCAACTGGGCGGAGAACTGGCGTGGACCACTCCGCGGGGCGGCGGCACCGCGCTCGTGTGGAAGGTACCGGTGACGGAGAAATAGGCGCGCTGCGTGACGGGCGGGTGCTGGTGACGCGCAACCGCGGTGTGGACGTTTTTTGTTTTCCGGGCGGGAAGCGGGAGCCGGGCGAGTCCGATGCCCCTACCTTGGCGCGCGAGATCGCCGGAGAACTCCGGTCCCGGGGCGATACGGTCACGGACCGGATGGTGTTCGACGTGCTCCATGCCTCTGACCGGCTGCCCTGAGGGACAGAAGACGAACGGGGTCTGAGGCGGCCGCCTTCCGGTCGGTCCTCCGGCCGCCCGCGGCGCTAGGAGGTACGACTCCCGGCCAGTGAAGGCGAGTTGACGGCTTCCACTGACTCCTGTGACCGGCGCGCGACCGGCACGGTCACCACGGGGACCGTCGCGGATCGCAGGCACTCACGGCCCACCGGGCCGACCGAGGGCAGTCCGAAGTTCCCGTGCGCCTTGCGTCCCAGTGCCAACAGCAGGGCGCCGCGGGCCTGTTGGAGCAGTACGCGGGCGGGCGGCCCCTCCACCACGACGCGGAGAACGGCATCGCAGGTCCGGGGTCCCAGGGCCTCGCGCACGGTGGCGGTGAGGACCCGCGCGGCCTGCTCGTGCTGCTGGGCGACGGTCGGGCCGGCGGGCGCCGGAGCGTAGGGCGCGTGTCCGTTCGCGGCCGGTTCCCAGGCGTGCACGGCGACGAGGTCCGTGTGCAGGACCGCCGCCTGCTCGGCCGCCCAGCGCAGGGCCGCCCTCGACGGCTCGGATCCGTCGACACCCACCACGATGCTGTTGCCGTCGGTCTGTCCGGTCATGGGAGCCTCCCTGGTCGGTCTCTTGTCACCACGGTGGCCCGGACACGGCGGCCGTGGCGTGGGCCGACGGGGCCGCGTCGGGGCCCGACTGGTCTGCGGGCGGGGACCGGTCGGTGTGTCGATGGGTCCGTCCGGCCCCTGTGGGAGTGCCGGGGGCCGCACGAGTCTGGAATCCGGTGAAGCGCCTCTTCCGCCCGGGGAGGGTGCCTGGAGAGGGGTGGACTGTGATGAGTGGACCCGTGGTCGTGGGCGTGGATGGTTCGCGGTCGAATCTGACGGTGGTGGAAGCCGCCGCGCGGCAGGCCGAGCGCCTCGGAGTCGGCCTGGAACTGATGCAGGTCATCGGCTGGCCGTCCGGCGGCACACCGTCCGCAGTCCCCTCGTGGGACGCGGGCAGGACCGGTGGACGCGCATCGTCGAGTGGCGCGCTGGCAGCGGCCGAGCGGTGTGCGCACAGCGCCGCACCGGGCGTGCGGATCTCGCGCGAGGTCCTGGTCGGTGAACCCGGGAACGTGCTGTCGGCGGAGTCGTACCGCGCGTCCCTGACCGTCGTCGGAAGCAACGGCACCCGAGGGCACGGCACCTTGCGCGACGACTCCCTCGCCGGGCGCCTGTCCGCACGCGCGACCGGTCCGCTGCTGGTGGTGCGCGGCAGGCCGAACCCGGCCGGCCCCGTGCTGCTCGCCGTCCACGGCACGTCGACACTCCGTGAAGCCGCTGAATTCGCCTTCGCCGAGGCCTCGTTGCGGGGAGCCGACCTGGTGGCCGTGCATCTGCGGCCCGCCGTCGCGACACGGCCGTACGGCGAGTCCGGTGCCGCCGCCGCGGCGGACGACGAGGACTTCGCGCTCGCCGAGACCCTGTCCGAGCTGCGCAAGCGGTACCCGGACGTCACCCTGCGCTGCCGTCGCCCCCAGGGCCGATCGCGCCGGGCCCTCGTCGAGGCCAGTGGCGACAGCCAGCTCCTGGTGGTGGGGGTACGCGGCCGGTCCCGGTTCGGAGGCGGCCTGCTGGACCCGGTCGGCCGGACCGCCCTGCGCCAGGCCGACTGCCCCGTCGCCCTCGTCCGCTGCTAGCCCCGGCCGATGACCGCGGCGGAGAGTGGCCGGTGGAACACCAGACGGTGTTCCACCGGCCACTCTCCTGTGCCGTGGACGATCGGGTCGGCGATCCCTTCAACGGGCGGCCGCACCGGACCCGGCGGCCGCACCGGACCCGGCGGCCGGCGCCGCGCCCCGCTCCAGCGCCTGACCCGCCGACCGGCGCGGTGAGGCGGGACCCTGCCTGCCGTAGCCCAGGCGGAGCACCATCTGCGCGTGCTCGCGTCGGCCGTCCGTGAGGTGCTCGCGCAGGTCGGGCCACTCCAGTGCCTGGTGCAGGAGGGAGGCCCGCACGCCGTGGGCGGTGGCCACCAGCAGCAGGCGTTCGAGTGCCTCACCGGCGCGCAGCCAGTCCGTGCGGCGGTCGTGGAGGGTGGACAGTACGGCGATGGAGGGCCGCTTCTCGAAAGGACGGGTGGCGAGCGTCGCCGGGTGCCGGTGGGCGCCGAAGTCCCGGACGGGTATCCGCTCCCGGAAGTCCTGCGGACCGATCGCCTCCGGTGGCATGCCGAGGGATTCGCCGTCGGGCGGGTGGACCCAGCGGCGGCTCTCCGCCGCCCGGCCCGCGTCGGCGATGTTGCGCTGCTCCGCCTCCCGCGTCAGCCGCAGCAGCCGGTCGGTCTCCGTGGGGCCGGGGAGGTCCAGCACGGCGCCCTCCGCGTGGGCGGCCTCGGTCAGTTCGGTCAGTACGGAGGCAGGCACCGGCCGGTCGGAGAACGGGAAGCGGCTGCTGTGCCGGCGCCACAGGGCGTCGTAGAGACGCGGGGCCGTGGGCGGCCGGGCGGTTCCGGCGAGTCGTACGGTGGCCAGGAGGTCCGGTTCGTCGGGCCGGGGGAGGCGCCGGGTCACGGGCTCCCAGCCGCAGTGGGCGATCGCGACGCGCAGGTTGAACAGCGCGCAGCCGACCGAGACGTGCAGGGCGCGTCCCGTCGGGTCGGTGTGCCGCAGACCGCGTTCCGCGACCGCCCGGATCTCCAGCGTGACCGTGTCCGGGTCGAGCCGGAAGCGCCAGGGCTGGGTGTTGTGGATCGAGGGTGCGGCGACGGACGCCGCGATCAGCGTTTCCAGGGTCGGGACGTCGAGAACCGTGCTGGACATGGGGTCTCCTCCCCGCCCCGCGCCCGAGAGGCGGCCGGGCCGTCGGCTGTTCCTGCCCAGCGTGGTGCCGCCGGGAGGGCCGGGGGAGGGGCCGTACGGCCTGGGGTCGCGCCGGACGGCCCCGGCGCGCGGTTCAGGCGCCGGAACGGTCGCCGGACTCGGACTGCTCCAGGTGCGAGGCGAGTACCGCGGCCTGCACCCGGCGCTGGACGCCCAGCTTGGCGAGCAGCCGGGAGATGTGGTTCTTGACGGTCTTCTCAGACAGGTAGAGCCTCTTGCCGATCTCGCGGTTGGTCAGTCCGTCCCCGATCAGCGCGAGGATCTCCCGCTCGCGCGGCGACAGGCTCGCCAACTCGGGTGCGATCTCCGGGGCCTGGGCGGGTTCGGCCCGCAGCGAGCGCATCAGGCGGGCCGTCGTCGCGGGGTCGAGCATCGACTGGCCGGAGGCGACGGTGCGTACCGCCGAGACCAGGTCGGTGCCCTTGATCTGCTTGAGCACATAGCCCGAGGCTCCGGCCATGATGGCGTCGAGCAGGGCGTCCTCGTCGTCGAACGAGGTGAGCATCAGTACGGCCAAATCCGGGAGCTGGTCGCGCAGTTCGCGGCAGACGGTGATGCCGTCGCCGTCGGGGAGGCGTACGTCGAGGACGGCGACGTGCGGGCGCACCGCGGGGGCCCGCACCAGGGCGTGCGCGACGTTCTCGGCGTCGCCGACCACCGAGATGTCCTCCTCGGCGTCCAGGAGGTCGGACAGACCGCGTCGCACGACCTCGTGGTCGTCCAGCAGGAAGACGCGGATCGGGTCCTGCGCGGTGAAGGTGCGTGCCTCGGTCATCTCGACCCCTCGTTCCCCGGAGTGTGAACGGACTGCGGGCCGTTCGTGACCTCGATCATCACGCGCCCGGCACCGAAGCACTAGGGCCGACCGGCCCAACCGGCCCGTGCGACGTGTCCCGACCGGCCCCCGCGCGACGGTCCGTCGGCCCCTCCCGGCGGCGATCACCCGGTGAGACCTTCCTGTTGTTCTCGTCTCCATGAAGCCCGTGAGGGGGTGTGACCGATGCGGAGGACCAAGCGCCTGAAGGTCCTGGGGTGGCGCTGGCGGCGCAACGAACTGCGCCGGCACAGCGATGCCGTCGAGGCGTGGATCGTCCTGGCCGCCTGGGCGTTCGCGACGGCCGGCGGTGCCGTCGCCGGAGTGGCGGGCGCCCAGGCCGTCGCGAACGCGCAGGCCAGGGACGGTGCGGAGCATCGGCCGGCCACCGCCGTGCTGCTCCGCACCGTGCCGCACGGTGCGCGCGCCGCGGTCGACTACAACCGTGTGCGGGCGGAGGTGCGCTGGACCGACGCGCAGGGCACCGTCCGTACCGCCACGACGGAGGTGAAGGCCGGAACCACCGTCGGCGGCGCGGTGACGGTGTGGACGGACGGGCACGGCCGTCTGGTGGACGAGCCCGCGAGCCCGGCCGTGGCGACGGCACGCGTGGTGCTGGCCGGTACGGGGGCCGGGCTGGCCGGCGGACTGTTCGTGCTCGCGGGCGGTCGGCTGATCCGGCTGCGGGTGGAGCGGCGGGCCACCGACCGCTGGGGCGAGGAGTGGGAACTGACCGGGGAGCGCTGGGGGCGCAAGGCCGGCTGAGACGCCGTTGCCTCGTCGGCAGTCGGTGGCCGGCGGGGCAACGGCTCACGGACTCGCGGCACTTCGCGCTACGCGGAGCGCTCCTCGGGCCCGTCGAGTGCGAACTCCACGTCCACGACCCCCTCGACGGCCCGCGCCAGCCGCGCGGCCACGGGGACCAGGGACCTGTCCCGCACCCGGCCGCCGAGCCGTACGACACCGTCCCGGACCTCGACCCGCACGTTCGACGCCGGACCGGGGAACAGGTACGCGACCACCTCGCGCCGTACCTCCTCCGCGATCTCCTCGTCGTCCCGGAGGAACACCTTCAGCAGGTCGGCCCGGCTGACGACGCCTTCCAACCGGCCCGCGTGGTCCACGACGGGCAGGCGCTTGACCTTGGCCCGGGCCATGGTCCGGGCGGCCTGCGCGAGGGTCGCGTCCGGCTCCACGGTCAGGGCTGGGGCGGTCATCAGCTCGCCCGCCGTCACCGAACCGGCCTTCGCGAGGTCGGACAGCCGGCGCAACTGGGTGTACCGGTCGGGGTCGTTGTCGCGGAACTCCTCCTTGGGCAGCAGATCCGCCTCCGAGACGATCCCGATCACCCGCTCCGCCGCGTCGAGCACGGGCAGGGCGCTGACCTTCCGCTCCTGCATCGTGCGCACGATGTCCTTGAACGCGGCCCCTCGAACGACCGTGGCGACGGTGCGGGTCATCACGTCGCTCACGATGTGCGGTGTTCCATGCATGGCCACTCCTCGCTCGTCACGGTCCGCCGGCGCGGTCACCGCATGCCGCCGCTGCCGTACGGGGCGTACAGGTCCAGCAGCCGGGTGCGGGCCGAGCGGAGCCGGTGGGCCACGATGTCGCCCACCCACTGGAAGACGTTCACGCCGAACGCGGGATCGTCCTTGCACAGCGTGCGTACGGCCGTGGCGTCGAACTCCCAGGCGCGTACCGGTGTCGTCGCCTCGGCGCCCAGGTGCCAGGCGTGCGGGGCGAACAGCCAGGACCAGCCGACGAGTTCGTTGTGTCCCAGCGACTCGATGACGGCGGCCTGGCGGCCGGGCACGCGCATGTCGAGGGCGATCGTGCCGGTACGGATGATCCAGAACCGGTCGGCGCGGGCGCCCTCCTCGAAGAGCCGGGCGCCCTGCGGGATCGACACCTCGCGGGCGAGCCTCATCAGCTGTTCGCGATGGTCCGGGGTCAGGGCCCGCGGCATGCTCATGGTCGGGGAAGCGTTCATGGCCTACCTCCGGAAAGCGTGCGTCTCTGCCACCTCCAGCGTCCGCCCGTGTGTCCCGGCGGACCATGGGCCGGTCGGCCCGCGGACCGGGCCGACCGGCGCCCCGCGAGAGCCCTGCGGCACCCTGTGCCACCGGGCTGCCGGCGGTTCGATGAAACCGAGAGCCGAGAGAGGCACTCGACCGACATGAGGGGGTGGACACCGTGGGTACGACCCTGACACCGGAATTCTGGAGGCAGTTCGCCGTCCTGCTGGTGATCGCGACCGTGGCCACCGCCGTACTCGGCGCCGCACTCGACGCGCTGGTGCTGCGGACGCGCGCCCGCCGGACACCGCAGCGGCCGCCGGTCCCGCCGATGGTCCGCACGGACCGGCGGACACCCGTCCACCACTGACACACCGTTCGTGAAGGGTGGCGCCCAGCGTCGCCGACGGAGTTCGGTGACCTGTTGGTTCGTCGCTTCTCACAACGTCAGGGTGCTGTCGGCGGCCCAGTGGTGGGTTCGTACGATGGGACAGTGATCAAGCAGAGTGCGGTGCGCACCGGGCGGAAGCCGGTCGTCGGGGCTGTCGTCTGCGGTGTGATCGCCCTTTCCCTCTTCGGTGTCGCCGTCTACATGGCCGTCTCGGCCGTCGGGCGCCTGGGGCTGGTGGGGAACGAGCTGACCATACGGGTCACGGACTGCGAGGCGTCCGCGCCGGCCACGACATCCCGGGGCGGCGGTCATCCCGACCTCGACTGCAAGGGGTTCGTGGATCCGGTGCGGGCCTCCGGCAGCGGGACACGCCGGATCACGGCGACCGGCTTCTCCTCCGAGCCCGTCTTCGGCGCGCCGGTGAAGGTGGCCGAGGAGCCGTGGGGATCCTGGGTGCCGGTGGACCAGGGCGGCTGGAACCGGCTCGGCCGCGCTCTCTCCCCGCTGATCCCGCTCGCCTTCGCCGGCTTGTTCGCCAAGGCGCCGGTGGCCGTCTACCGCGGCCGGAGGAACTCCAGCCGATCGCTCGCGGGGGCCGCGGCGTAGGAGGGGGCCACCCGTACCCCGGTCGGTGGCGCGCTAACGGCCGCCGGAGTCGCCGTGCGCCGAGGCGAGTTCGATGCCGCGGATTCTGCGGAGCCGGCCGACGAGCAGCCGAAGGGCGATGCCGCAGCCGGCACACCAGCCCCAGCCCTCGGTGACGAGGGCATGCAGACCATCCTCGTACGCGACGTACACGACCTGCGCACCGACGGCCAGCGTGATGAACCCGTGCGTACGCGACTCCACCGACAGCAGCCAGTCCACGGGCAGCCACAGGGGAGCGGTGAGGTCATGCAGCCGCATACGGAGCGCCGCCCAGAGGAACCCGAGGGCGTAGCGCAGCCTGCGGCGTCGGGAGAGGACGATGCCGTTGCCGGGATCACCGGCCAGGACCGCGGCCCATTCCTCCCGGAGGTGGGACCGGCGCTCTCCGGCGACGAAGGATGCGAAGTCCAGGGTCCGAAGGCCTGCCCGGGCGTTCTGGGCAGGTGTGCTCGCGGTGGCCTCAGGGTCCAGGTCCAGGTCCTGCTCCGGCGGCCTGTTGCGCAGTGCGGTGAGCAACACTGTGATCGCGCTGCCGAGGAGCGCGACCGCCGTCACGGAACCGGACAACCATCCGACGGTCAGCATGGTCTCCGCGAAAGCCGGTTCGGGGTCGAGCAACTTCAGGGCGTAGCCGACGAGAAGGAAGATCAGTGCGGCCGTGCCGGTCAGTACCGGCGTCAGCACCGCGACAACAGCCAGCCATCCGTCACGGGAGATGGCCTCCCCGACCTCCTCGTCCGCCCTCACAGCGCTCCCCCTTCCGCTGCCGAGCGCAGCCCGAAGAGTCGAGGCTTCCGCTCCTTGGCCTGGTGGGCCGCTTGTTGACCGACGGCGGTGAGTTCGTAGTAGTAGCGCTTCGGCCGTCCCGGGTGCTCGCCCGATTCCTCATACCGGGTCGCCCACCCCGCGTCGACCATATGTCGAGTACGACATTCGGTCGGCCTTGGCGCATTCGGGCCGGCGGGCCAACAGGCCCTGCGGAAGGGGTCGTTCAGCCCGGCGCCGACGGACCAACGGCATCAGGTGACGGACGGCCCGGCGCACAAGAGTGAGCGGTGCAACGAACGACCTGACACCGCGAAGGGATCACGATCATGGCCGTGCACGAGCACCCGCACCGCAGCTCCGGCTTCCACCTGCCCACGTTCCGCAGGAACGGCTCGGCGCCGGACGGCGCCGCGACGGCAGCCGCCACTGCGGCCACTGCGACGCGTGCGTTCGCGTCGCTGCGTCTGCTGACCGGGTTCGCCTTCCTGTGGGCGTTCCTGGACAAGACGTTCGGGTTCGGTTACGCGACTCCGTCCGGCAAGGGCTGGATCGATGGTGGTTCGCCCACGAAGGGCTTCTTGAGTTCGGTGGCGGCGGGTCCGATGGAGTCGACGTTCCATGACTGGGCCGGGGCCGGCTGGGCGAACTGGCTGTTCATGCTCGGTCTGCTCGGTATCGGCGTCGCGCTGATCGCCGGTGTCGCGCTGCGGCTGGCGGCTGTCGCCGGTACGGCGATGATGGCGTTGATGTGGATCGCGGAGTGGCCGCCGGCGAAGCATGTGTCGGACGGTTCGCTGAGCATGTCGTCGAACCCGTTCGTGGACTACCACCTGATCTACGCCGTCGTGATCATCGCTCTCGCGGTGGCGGGTGCCGGTGCCACGTGGGGTCTTGGCAAGGTCTGGGCCACGCTCCCCATCGTCCGCGACCACACCTGGCTGCGCTGACCGCAGGAGAAACGCTGGGCCCCTCGCGAGGGGCCCACCCTCCGGCTGCCCATTGGGCCGATCGGCCCCTGTCGGGGACCTGCGGCCCCTGCTGCGGGAACCCCTACGCCACGAAGCTGGAATCAGACATCCGTTCAGGAGGAAGAGTCATGGTCCGCACTGTTGTCGCAGGTCTCGATGGTTCGCCCGAAAGCCGTGCCGCCGCGGAATGGGCGGCCCACGAGGCGGAGCTGCGCGGCCTGCCGCTGAAGGTCGTCCACGTCTGGGAGCCCGTCCCGGACCCGTTGGCCCAGGCCCCGCTGATGGGCGCGGAGACGCAGCAGCACTGGAGCGAGCGGATTCCGCGCGAGGCGGGCGAGGGCCTGCGTCAGCGCCACCCCGGCGTGGACGTGACCGTGGAGCAGGTGACCGGCACGCCCTCGGACGCGCTGGTGGACGCGGCGAAGGACGCCGAACTGCTGGTCCTCGGCTCGCGTGGGCTGAGCGGTGTCGGCGGGTTCCTCGTCGGATCCGTCGGCCTCTCCGTCGTCGCGCACGCCGAACTGCCCGTGGTCCTGGTCCGGGCCGGCGAAGAGGCCGCCGCCGAGCACCAGTTGGACCCGGCGGGCAGCCCGTCGGCCGCCACCGCGTACCGGCCCGTGGTCCTCGGCATCGACGCCGGCGCCCCCGCCGACGCGGTGATCGAGTTCGCGTTCGCCGAGGCCGCCCGGCGCGACACCGGCCTGCGGGTCGTCTACGGCTGGAGCCTCCCGCCGTACTACGCCTACGGCCTCGCGATGGACGCCGGCCTGAGCGAGGAACTCTCCCGCGAGGAGACCGATTCCCTCACCGACGCCCTGCGCCCCTGGCGCCAGAAGCACCCCGACATCGAGGTCGCCCTGGAGCCCCGCGTCGGCAGCGCCGCCGACCACCTGGTGGACGCCTCCCGCGAGGCCTCCCTCGTCGTCATCGGCCGCCGGATCCGCCACAACGCGCTCGGCGCCCACATCGGCCCGGTCGCCCACGGCGTCCTGCACCACGCCACCGCCCCCGTCGCCGTCGTCGCACACGACTGACCCACCCCCGTCCGCCTGAGGAGCAGCAGTCATGAAGGCAGCAGTTGTACGAGCGTTCGGCGAGCCCCTCGTCATGGAGGAGCGTCCCGATCCCGAGCCCGGCCCCGGCCAGGTCCGTGTCCGCGTCGAGGCGTCCGGGCTGTGCCACACCGACATCCACGCCGCGCACGGCGACTGGCCGGTCAAGCCGAGCCCGCCCTTCGTCCCCGGTCACGAGGGCGTCGGCCTCGTCGAGAAGCTCGGCGACGGCGTCACCCACCTGTCTGTCGGACAGCGGGTCGCGGTGCCGTGGCTCGGCAGGGCCTGCGGGCGGTGCGAGCACTGCCTGTCCGGCTGGGAGACGCTGTGCGAGCAGCAGATCAACACCGGCTACGGCTGTGACGGCGGGTACGCCGAGAAGATGCTGGCCTGGGCCGACTTCGCCCAGCCGGTGCCCGAGGGCGTCAGCGCCGTCGAGGCCGCCCCGCTGACCTGCGCGGGCGTCACCACGTACAAGGCGCTCAAGGTCGCCGGCGTGCGGCCCTCCCAGCTCGTCGCCATCTCCGGCGTCGGCGGGCTCGGCCACCTCGCGGTGCAGTACGCGAAGATCGCCGGCGCCACCGTCGCCGCGATCGACGTCACCGACGAGAAGCTCGAACTGGCCGCCGAACTCGGCGCGGACCTCGTGATCGACGCCCGTAAGGACGACGTCGGTCAGGTCCTCAAGCGGCACGGAGGTGCCCACGCCGCGATCGCGCTCGCCGTGAACGAGGCCGCGTTCGCCGCCGTCAACTCCGGTCTGCGGCGCGGCGGGAAGCTCGTCATGGTCGCGCTGCCCGCGCACGGCACGATCCAGGTCCCGATCTTCGACACCGTGCTGAACGGCACCTCGGTGATCGGCTCGATCGTCGGCACCCGGCAGGACCTCACCGAGGTCTTCCAGCTCCACGCGGCGGGCCGGACGAAGGTCATCTACGAGACCCGGTCGCTGGACACCGTCAACGAGTCCATCGCCGACGTGCTGCGCGGCGAGATCAAGGCCCGGATCGTCTTCGACCTCGGTACCGGACGGTGAGGGCGATGGACCTCCCGATCGTCGTCGGCGTCGACGGCTCCGAGCCCAGCCTGCGGGCCGTCGACTGGGCGGCCGACGAGGCCACCCTGCGCGGGGCACCGCTGCGGCTGGTGTACGCCTCGCTGTGGGAACGCTACGAAGGCACCTCGATCGCCGAGGATCTCGCCAAGCCCGACGAGCAGGTGATGGCCGAGGACGTCGTCGACAACGCGGCCCGCCGGGCACGTCGTCGCCATCCGGACCTTGACGTGAGCGTCGAGGTGTTGGCGGAGGAGCCCGAGTACGCGCTGGTGCGGGAGAGCCGCAGCGCCTCGGTGCTGGTGACGGGCACCCGTGGCCGCAGCGGTCTCGCCGAGGCGCTGCTGGGTTCCGTGAGCCTGATCGTGGCCGGGCACGCGCAGTGTCCGATGATCGTCGTCCGCGGCAGCCACGACAACCAGGTCCGCACCGGCACGCACGGCCGCGTCGTCGTGGGCGTCGGAGAGAAGCCGGCGGGCTCGGCGGCGGTGCGCTTCGCCTTCGACGAGGCGCGGCGGCGCGGAGTGCCGGTGGATGTCGTACGGGCCTGGCGCTGCCCCGCGCACGAGACCACCGACCATCCGTTGATGTCCGGAGAACCGGCCCGGCTGCACGAGCAACAGGCGGTCGAGGCGCTGGAATCGGCGCTCCAGGACGTACCAGCCGACGTCGAATCGCACCGCCGTGTCGTCGAGGGCCACACCCGGACCGTGCTCGTGGACGCCTCGCGCGACGCCGACCTCCTGATCGTCGGAGCCAGGCGCCGCCCCGGGCACTACGGACTCCAACTGGGCCGCGTGGCCCACGGAGTGCTGCACCACTCCGCCTGCCCGGTCGTCATCGTGCCCGAACAGGCATGAGCGCGATCGTCCCCGACTCCACCCGCTGACGCGGCAGTTCCGCCTCCACCGCCCGTTGACCGATGCCGATGACTTCCGGAGCCTCCGATGCCCAAGGCCGAACGCCAGGACGCCACCGCTCTGTCCGCACCCTCCGCACCCTCCGCACTCTCCGACGACGAACTGCGCACGCTGGACGCTCACTGGCGGGCCGCCAACTACCTTGCCGCAGGCCAGATCTACCTGATGGCGAACGCGCTGCTCACCGAGCCCCTGAAGCCGGAGCACATCAAGCCGCGGCTGCTCGGGCACTGGGGCACCTCGCCCGGGCTCAACCTCGTCTACACCCACCTCAACCGGGTGATCAAGGAACGCGACCTGGACGCGCTGTGCGTGTGGGGACCGGGACACGGCGGGCCGTCCGTACTCGCCAACTCCTGGCTGGAGGGCAGCTACAGCGACACCTACCCGGACGTGAGCCGCGACGGGACCGGCATGGAGCGGCTGTTCAAGCAGTTCTCCTTCCCCGGCGGCGTGCCCAGCCATGTGGCACCCGAGACGCCCGGCTCGATCCACGAGGGCGGTGAGCTCGGCTACTCGCTCGCCCACGCCTACGGCGCCGCCTTCGACAACCCGGACCTGCTGGTCGCCTGTGTGATCGGCGACGGCGAGGCGGAGACCGGCCCCCTGGCCGCCGCCTGGCACTCCAACAAGTTCCTCGACCCGGTCCACGACGGCGCCGTCCTGCCGATCCTGCACCTCAACGGCTACAAGATCGCCAACCCGACCGTGCTGTCCCGCCTGCCCGAGTCCGAACTCGACGAACTGCTGCGCGGCTACGGCCACGAGCCGATCCACGTCACCGGAGACGACCCGCTCACGGTGCACCGCGCCATGGCCGCCGCGTTCGACGACGCGCTGGACCGTATCGCCGTGATGCAGCGGACCGCCCGCGAGGACGGCGTCACCGAGCGGGTGCACTGGCCCATGATCGTGCTGCGCACCCCGAAGGGCTGGACCGGTCCCGCCGAGGTGGACGGCGTCCCGGTCGAGGGCACCTGGCGCGCACACCAGGTCCCGCTGTCCGAAGTGCGCGAAAACCCTGAGCACCTACGGCAGTTGGAGGCCTGGCTGCGCTCCTACCACCCGGAGAAGCTGTTCGGCGCGGAGGGCCGGCCCGTCGCGGACGTCCTCTCCTGCGTACCCGAGGGCACCAAGCGCCTCGGCTCCAGCCCGTACGCCAACGGCGGTCTCCTCGTGCGGGATCTGCCGGTCCCGTCCCTGGACCGGTTCGCGGTACCGGTCGAGAAGCCGGGCACCACCCTGCACGAGCCCACCCGCGTCCTCGGCGACCTCCTCGAACAGGTCATGCACGACACCTCGGCGAGCCGCGACTTCCGCGTCGTAGGCCCGGACGAGACCGCCTCCAACCGCCTCCAGGCCGTCTTCAACGCCAGCGGCAAGGCCTGGCAGGCCGGGTTCCTACCGGTCGACGAACACCTGGACCGGCACGGCCGCGTGATGGAGATCCTCTCCGAACACACCTGCCAGGGCTGGCTGGAGGGCTATCTGCTGACCGGCCGGCACGGACTGTTCTCCTGCTACGAGGCGTTCGTGCACATCGTCGACTCGATGGTCAACCAGCACATCAAGTGGCTGAAGACGTCGAGGGAGTTGGCATGGCGGGCGCCGATCGCCTCCCTCAACTACCTGTTGACGTCGCATGTCTGGCGCCAGGACCACAACGGCTTCTCGCACCAGGACCCCGGTTTCGTCGACCACGTCCTCAACAAGAGCCCCGAGGTCGTCCGCGTCTACCTCCCGCCGGACGCCAACACCCTTCTCTCCGTGGCCGATCACGTCCTGCGCAGCCGCGACTACGTCAACGTGATCGTCGCCGGCAAGCAGCCCTGCTTCGACTGGCTCTCCATGGACCAGGCCCGCGCCCACTGCGCGCGCGGCGCCGGGATCTGGGAGTGGGCGGGCACCGAGAACGGCGGCGAACCCGACGTCGTCCTCGGCTGCGCCGGTGACGTTCCGACCCTGGAAGTGCTGGCCGCCGCGCAGTTGCTGCGCCGGCACCTGCCCGACCTCGCCGTCCGCGTCGTCAACGTCGTCGACATGACGAGGCTCATGCCCCGCGACGAACACCCGCACGGGATGAGCGACTTCGAGTACGACGGCCTGTTCACCACCGACAAGCCGGTCATCTTCGCCTACCACGGCTACCCGTGGCTCATCCACCGCCTCGCCTACCGCCGCACCGGCCACGCCAACCTGCACGTACGCGGCTACAAGGAGTCCGGCACCACGACCACACCCTTCGACATGGTCGTCCGCAACGACCTCGACCGCTACCGCCTCGTCATGGACGTCATCGACCGCGTCCCCGGCCTCGCCGTACGCGCCGCAGCCGTACGCCAGACCATGGCCGACGCCCGCACCCGCCACCACGCCTGGATCCGCGAGCACGGCACCGACCTGCCGGAGGTCGCCGACTGGACCTGGAACGCCTGACCCGCTCCCGTAAATCCCCCGCGCCGCAAAGGAGTTCACCGCCATGACCGTACGTGTCGGCATCAACGGCTTCGGCCGGATAGGCCGCACCTATCTGCGCGCGGCACTCGACCGCGCCGAGGCGGGCACCCAGGACGTCGAGGTGGTCGCGATCAACGACATCACCTCGCCCGCCACCCTCGCCCATCTCCTGGAGTACGACTCGACGTTCGGGCGCATCGGACGCGAGGTGAGCCACGACGACAGCTCGATCACCGTCGACGGCCGGCGGATCGACGTCAGCGCCGAACGCGACCCGGCCGCCCTGCACTGGTCCGACTACGGCGCGAGCGTCGTCGTGGAGTCCACCGGCCGCTTCCGCGACCGCGACTCCGCGGCCCTGCACCTGAAGGCCGGCGCCCACACCGTCCTGCTGTCCGCGCCCGGCAAGAACGCGGACGCCACCATCGTGATGGGCGTCAACGACGCGACGTACGACCGCAGGCAGGACCGGATCGTCTCGGCCGCCTCCTGCACCACCAACTGCGTCGCCCCGATGGTCAAGGTGCTGCACGACGCCTTCGGCATCGAGCGCGGCATGATGACCACCATCCACGGCTACACCAACGACCAGTCCCTCCTCGACGGCCCGCACAAGGACCTGCGCCGGGCCCGGTCGGCGGCCCTGAGCATCATCCCCACCAGCACCGGCGCCGCCCGCGCCGTGGGCCTGGTGCTGCCGGAGCTGGCGGGTGCCCTGGACGGCATCGCGGTGCGCGTGCCCGTCGAGGACGGCTCGCTGACCGACCTCGCGGTCGTGCTGCGCCGCGAGGTGACGTCCGAGGAGATCAACGCGGTCTTCGACGAGGCAGCCGAGGGCCCGCTCAACGGCATCCTCCGCGTCTCGAAGGCCCCGATCGTCTCCCGTGACGTCATCGGCGACCCCTCCTCGTGCGTCTTCGACCCGGCCCTGACCCAGGCGCACGGCACCCTGGCCAAGGTCTTCGGCTGGTACGACAACGAGTGGGGCTACACCAACCGACTCCTCGACCTGACGGCGCTGGTCGCCGACGACTGAGCACGACCGGGAGAGGCCCCGTGCGGTGGGCCTGTGCGGCGGGTTCCTGAGGGCCGAAAGGCCCCATGGTCCGCCCCCAGGCAGCCCATGGGGCCTCTCTCCGTTCCGCGGGACGCTCGAAGTGTCGAAGAAGTCCGAAGGAGACCCGTGATGACGGACGACGTGCTCAGCCGACCCACCGTCCATGCCCTGCTCGCGGACGGCACCACCGTGTGCGTCCGTCCCGTCGTGGCGGGCGACCATGACCAACTGCGGGGACTCTACGAGGAGATGTCCCCGGAGAACCTGCGGCTGCGGTTCTTCGGAGTGAGCCGCCGGTCCGCCGAGAGGGCGGCCGACCGGGCCTGCCGGCCGCACCCCGGATACCGTGCCCTGCTCGCCGAGGCCAAGGGCCAGGTGATCGGGCTCGCCGAGTACGACAACGGCGGCACCGGGACAGCGGCCGACATCTCCATCGCGGTCGCCGACGGACTGCACCACCGGGGCGTCGGCACCCTCCTCGTCGAGCACCTGGTCTCCGCCGCCCGCGCCGAGGGCATCACCGCGTTCACGGCCGACGCGCTCAGCGAGAACCACGAGATCCTGCGGCTCTTCGCCGACCTCGGCCTGCGCACCGCCCGCCGCTTCGAGGGCCCCGAGATGCGCTGCACCATCGAACTCGTCGAGGACGAGCACTACTTGTCGGCCACCGACGCGCGCGGCCGTTCCGCCGACGTCGCCAGTCTCGTCCCGCTGCTGCGCCCGGACGCGGTCGCCGTCGTCGGCGCGGGCCGCACCGCCGGCTCCGTGGGCCGGGCGATCCTGCACCATCTGAAGGCAGGCGGCTTCACCCGCCGCCTCTTCGCGGTGAACCCCGCCGCGACCTCGATCCTCGGCGTGCCGAGCCACCCGTCCGTGAGCGCCCTGCCCAGGACGCCCGACCTCGTGGTCGTCGCCGTACCCGCGGCCGCCGTCCCGGCCACCGCCGAGGAGTGCGGCAAGGCGGGCGCACGCGCCCTCCTCGTCGTCACCACGGGACTCGACCCGGCCCAGGCCGAGGCGCTCACGGCGACCTGCCGGACGTACGGCATGCGGCTCGTCGGTCCCAACTGCCTCGGTGTCTCCAACACCGACCCGGAACTGAACCTCGACGCGACCTTCGCCGCCGGCCACCCCCGCCCCGGCACCGCGGGCATCGCCGTGCAGTCCGGCGGCGTCGGCATCGCCCTGCTCGACGGGCTGTCCCGGCTCGGCATCGGCGTCTCCACCTTCGCCTCCCTGGGCGACAAGTTCGACGTCAGCGGCAACGACATGCTCCAGTGGTGGGAGAGCGACGGCACCACCGACCTCGCCCTGCTGCACCTGGAGTCCTTCGGCAACCCGCGGGCGTTCTCCCGCACCGCGCGCCGCGTGACCCGCCGGATGCCCGTCCTGACCGTCGACGCGGGCCGCACCGACGCGGGCCGCCGCGCCGCCGCCTCGCACAGCGCGGCAGCCGCCACCCGCACCATGACGCGCGGGGCGCTGTTCACCCAGGCCGGCATCACCGCCACCCGGTCCGTCGGCGAACTCCTGGAAGCCGCCGCCCTGTTGCACTCCCAGCCGCTGCCGGCCGGATCCCGCGTCCTGATCGTCACCAACGCCGGGGGAGCCGGGGTCCTCGCGGCCGACGCCTGCGCCGAGGCCGGGCTCAGCCTGCCGACGCCCACCCCCGAACTCGTCGACGACCTGCTCGCCGTACTCCCCGAAGGCGCCGCCGTGGGCAACCCCGTGGACGCCACCGCCGCCGTCTCGGAGGAGCAGCTCAAGGACTGCGTGGACCGCGTCATGCGGCACCCCGGCGTCGACGCCGTCCTCGTGGCCCTGGTCCCCACCGCGGTGGCCGAGGCGACCGGCGACGACCTCGTCCGGGCTCTGACCCGGGCAACGGGCCGCAGGCCCAAGCCGGTTGCCGTGGTGCGGCTCGAACAGGCCCTGCCCGTCCAGCTGTTGCCCACCACCGACCTGCGTACCCTCCCCGCCTACGCCGAACCCCAGGCGGCGGCACGGGCGTTGGCCCACGCCGCCCACCGCTCGGCCTGGCTCGCCCGGCCCGCCGGAACCATCCCCGACCTCGACGGAGTCGAGACCGCGCGCGCCCACACCGTCGTCGAGACCTACCTCGACGCGAACCCGGACGGCGGCTGGCTCGGCCCGCGCGAGTGCGCCGAACTCCTCGGCTGCTACGGCATTCCCCAACTCGCCTGGGCCTGGGCGGAGACCGAGGACGACGCCGTCCTCGCCGCCGACCGGCTGCGCGGCGCCGACGGCCGGGTGGTCATGAAGGGCCACTGGCCGGGCCTGCTGCACAAGAGCGAACAGCACGCCGTCCACCTCGACCTGCGCGGCGACTCCCAAGTACGCGCAGCCTTCCGGGACTTGGAGACGCGGTTCGCCGGACTGCTGACCGGCGTGGTCGTGCAGCCGCTCGCCGAGCGCGGCACCGAGCTGTTCGCCGGCGTCGTCCAGGACCAGGTCTTCGGACCGCTCGTCCTGTTCGGCCTCGGCGGCACCGCGACCGAGCTTCTCGCCGATCACACCGCCCGGCTCGCCCCGCTCACCGACCACGACGTGCACGACCTGATCACGGCCCCGCGCTGCGCCCCGCTCCTGTTCGGCGCGCACGGCAGCCCGCCCGTCGACCTCGAAGGCCTCGAACAACTCCTGCTGCGGCTCTCCCGGATGGCGAGCGACCTGCCGCAGCTGGCCGAGGCCGACTTCAACCCCGTACTCGCGGCACCGGGCGGAGTCTCCGTCCTCGATGCCCGCGTGCGCCTGCTGCCCACCAGGCCGCAGGACCCGTATCTGCGCCGACTTCGCTGAGGAGGGAACACCATGAAGCACAACAAGGTCGGCTCCGTGATGACCGCGGAGGTCGTTCGCGCCACGTACGGCACGCCGTTCAAAGAGGTGGCACGCCTGCTCGGCGAACACCGCATCAGCGGCCTGCCCGTGGTCGACGAGGACGACCAGGTCATCGGAGTCGTCTCCGAGACGGACCTGATGGCCCACCAGGCCGAAGCGCCCGACCCGTACGAGCCGAAGAAGCGGTTCCGGTTCACGGACCTGACGCGCGGCGGCAAACAGCGGGCCGCGAAGTCCACGGCCCGCACCGCCGGCCGGCTGATGACCGCGCCGCCCGTCACCGTGCACGCCGACGACACCATCGTCGAGGCCGCCCGGACCATGGCCCAGCACCGCGTGGAGCGGCTGCCCGTCCTCGACGAGGAGAACCGGCTCGTCGGCATCGTCACCCGCCGCGACGTGCTCCAGGTCTTCCTGCGTCCCGACGCGGAGATCCGCGACGAGGTCGTCGCCGAGATCCTGGTGCGCGCTCTGTGGCTGGCGCCCAGCAGCGTCGACGTCTCCGTGGTGGAGGGCGTCGTCACGCTCGCCGGCCACATGGAACGCAAGAGCGAGACGGAGATCGCCGTCTCCATGGTCCGGCAGATCGACGGTGTCGTCGCGGTCGTCGACCAGCTCTCCTACCGGACGGACGACTCGCACATCCAGCCCGAAGAGCAGACCTACCGCGGTGTCACCGAGACCTGGGTGCGCCACCTGTGAACTGAGAGGAGGCGAACCGCCATGCCCACCAGCGTGCTGGTCGCCTACGGGACGACGAACGGATCGACCGCGCAGATCGCCGAGGCCGTCGCCGAGGTATTGCGCAAGGCGGGACTCACCGCCGACCTGCTGCCCGCCAGGTCCGTCGTGGACGTGCGGCCGTACGGCGCCGTGGTGCTCGGCAGCGGGCTGTACGCCGGCCGCTGGCACCGCGACGCCCGCCGGTTCCTGAGCCGGCACGGCCGCCAACTGGCCAAGCGCCCGCTGTGGTTCTTCAGCAGCGGACCGCTCGACGCCTCCGCCTCCGAGCGGGACATCCCGCCCGTGCACGGCGTACGGCGGGCCATGATCCGGCTCGACGTCAGGGGCCACGTCACCTTCGGCGGTTGCCTGGAGGAAGGGGCCAAGGGGTACATCGCCCAGTCGATCGTGCGCAACGGGAAGGGCGGAGACTTCCGCGACTTCGGCGCGATCGAGGACTGGGCGGCACGGATCGCGGACGAGCTGCTGACGGCGCGAGAGGAGGACTGACCTGTTGAACCTCCCCAGCGACATGCGATGAGGAACGGCCCCGGCGCATCGCCGGGGCCGTCCCACGGCCGGTCGAGGCCAGCACGGCGTTCCGGAGAGGGCCACCCAGGCCTGACACGGGGACGGAAGGCCCATGCGCCGGGGGATGTCCTGGCGGCGGGAACAGTGGCGCCTGGACCAGTGGGACGCCGAGTGGGCACGCGTCGGTCCGCGGTGGGGTCACAGGACCGGGTGGCGAGTTCCTGCGTCAACGGTCTGCGGATGCGCGGGAGTTGAGCGGGGAGTCACCTTCGCCCGGCCCGTCCTCGATGCCATGGAACTCCTCTTCGGCGAGCGGGTCCGCCTCGGTGGTCGTGCCTATGGCGGTGTTGCGCGTACGTGACCTCGTACCTGCACCGTGCGCCACGACGGCCCCGTCCCACAGATGCCGAAGGACCCATGGGCCGGGGCCGAACCTCCCCGCTCCCGCCTACGACGGCACGACGGCGACAGGGCAGCGCGCGTGCTCCAGGAGGGCCAGGGCGGTGGAGCCCGGGGCGGTGTGCCGTCCGACCACCACCAGCCCGGACGTCTCGGAGGCGTGGGCCAGTGCCCCGGACGGCGGGAACAGCAGCACGTCCTCCCGGACGCCGACGTCCGGGTACTTCCCGCGCCACGGACGCAGCGCGTCCGACAGCAGGTCCTCCTCGTGGTCCTCCCAGGTGGCACGATCCGTCTCCGACACCGGTACGGGCGACGCGGCGGCGCCCGCCGGGAGCGCCCACGCGTGCACCGCGTGCAACCGGACGCGGTGCAGCCGGGCGGCCTCGAAGGCGAAGCCGAGCGCGCCGCCCGCCGGGTCACGGGCATCGACACCCACGGTCACGGCGTCGGTGTGGTCCGGGGCGTCCGTCCCCGCGAGGGTTCCGGGCACCAGCACCAGAGGGCCGGCGCACCCGGTGGCCAGAGCCGCCGCGGTCGACCCCAGGGCGACCCCGGCGTGCCGGCCCTCGCCGCGCAGGCCGAGCACGACCAGTTCCGCGTGCGCGCCCGCCGCCCGCAGCTCGGGGACCGGCGGCCCGGTGAGGCTCACCGCCCGGACCGTCAACGACGGGTGGCGGGCGGTGAGTTCGGCGACCACGTGGTCCGCCACGGTGTCCGGGCGGTAGGGCCACCGCTCCACCGGGTCCAGGTTCTCCGGCGGTGCCACATGCACCACCCGCAGGGGCAGCCCGCGCCGCAGCGCCTCGCGCGCCGCCCAGTCCGCGGCGACACGGCTGCGTGCCGACCGGTCGACTCCGGCGATGATCACTCGTTCCATGGTGTGCCGCCCTCCAGGTCCGTGGCCCTTCCACCCTGACCGTGCGGGGCGGGCCCGGGCAGGGGCCGAACGGACCCCGGTCGGAGACCTGGCGGCCCCTACCTGCCCGTAGGCCGCGGGACGACGCTGGAGGGGAGGAGCAGACCGAGCGCAGGAGGTGCGGATCATGCTGCCGCCCGTCATCGCCGGAGTCGACGGTTCCGCCGAGAGCCTCGCCGCCGCCGACTGGGCCGCCCGCGAGGCGGCACGCCGCGACCTGCCGTTGCGGCTCGTGCACGTCTGGAACTGGCACCCGCGCCAGGAGGACGGCGAGCCCGTCACGGCCGCCATGGGGGTACCTCCCACGCCCTTAAGGCAGTGGGGGAGGCATCAGGCGCGCCGTGTCCTGCGGCAGGCCAGGGCGAGGGTCCGTGCCGTCGCCCCGAACGTCCTCCCGTACGACGAGCAGGTGGAGGGTCCCGCGACCGCCGCCCTGCTGAAGGCGGCCGAGGAGTCCGAGCTGCTGGTGCTGGGTTCACGTGGGCTGAGCGGGTTCACCGGGTTCCTGGTGGGCTCGGTCGCCCAGGGTGTGCTGGCCCGCGCCACCCGTCCCGTGGTCCTCGTCCGGGTGGACGAGGAAGCCGCCGGCGAACACCTTCCGGCGCGCGGCGGCCGCCCCTCCGTCCTGACCGGCTACCGGGACGTGGTCCTGGGCGTCGACCTGGGCGAGCCCTGCGACGCGGTGATCGAGTTCGCCTTCGAGGCGGCCTGGCTGCGCGGTGCCCGGCTCCGCGTGGTCCACGCCTGGCAGTCTCCGCCCCTGGGGCTTGGCCCTGGCGAGATCGGCCTGGTGAGCGGAGCGCAGCGGGCCGAGGAATGGCTCGGCTTCCTGTCCGCCGTACTCCGGATCTGGCGCGACAAGTACCCAGGCGTCGAGGTCACCGAGACCGTCTCGGAGGGCCGGGCGCAGTCCGCGCTGCTCCGGGCCGCCTCCGGGGCGGGCCTCCTCGTGGTCGGCCGGCACCTCACCGACCGTCCGACGGGTCCGCGCATCGGCCCTGTCACCCACGCCGCCATCCATCACGTCGGCTGTCCCGTGGCCGTCGTACCCCACGAGTGAGAGGCCCGAGTCCTGATGACCGCACCGACCAAGTACGTGTACGAGTTCGCCGAAGGCAGCCGCGAGATGGCGGCCCTGCTGGGCGGCAAGGGAGCGGGCCTGGCCGAGATGACCCGGCTCGGGCTGCCCGTGCCGCCCGGATTCACCGTCACCACCGAGGCCTGCACGGCCTACCTGAAGACGGGCGAGGAACCGCCTGAGCTGGCCGTCGAGGCGGCCCGCGCACTGGCCGCGCTGGAGCGGGCCATGGGCCGCACCCTCGGCGCGCCCGACGATCCGCTGCTGGTGTCCGTG